>JBFLXB010000019.1 GCA_040757335.1 Nitrospirota bacterium
TGCCGAACTCAACGAGCGGCGCCTCGCCGCGGGCGAGGCGCCGTTGGCGAACCCCCGCAACGCCGCGGCCGGCGCGGTCCGGCAGCTCGATCCCAGCGTGACTGCGGAGCGTCGGTTGAAGTTCATGCCCTACGGCGTCGGCGTGATCCAGGGGCGCGAACCACGCACCCACTGGGAAAGTTTGGAGCTCCTCAAAGCCCTGCGATTCCCGGTGAGCCCCCACAACGAGCGTTTGCCCGATTTGGACGCCGCGTGGGCGTTCTGTCAAAAATGGGAGGCGCAACGCGACGACCTGGACTACGACACCGACGGCACGGTGATCAAGGTTGACGACGTGGAGCTGCAGCGCGAATTGGGCGAGGTGTCGCGACGGCCGCGCTGGGCGATCGCGTATAAATTCCCCGCGGAGGAGGCCACCACGCGCGTGATGGACATCATCATCAACGTGGGCCGCTTCGGCGCGTTGAACCCGGTGGCGATGCTGGACCCCGTCAAGGTGGGCGGCGTCACGGTGCGCAAGGCGACCCTGCACAATGAGGACATCATCGCCAAGAAGGACATCCGGATCGGCGACTGGGTGGTGGTCCGGCGCGCCGGCGAAGTGATCCCCGAGATCGTGAAGGCGATTCCCGAACGGCGCACGGGCGAGGAACGCCCGTTCGAGCCTCCGGCCGCGTGCCCGGTGTGCGGCGGAACCGTGATCCGGCCGCCCGGCGAGGTCTCGTCCCGTTGCGTCAACGCCGCGTGCCGCGCGCAACTCGAACAGCGCGTCAAACACTTCGTGTCCAAGGGCGCCATGGACATCCGTGGCCTGGGCGAGCAATGGGCCCTGCGTCTGCTCGACGAGGGCTACATCACGGACGTGGCGGACATTTACGGCCTGACCAACGCGCACCTGTTGAAGCTCGAACGCGTGAGAGACAAGACCGCGACCAACCTCCTGGCCGCGATCAACGAGAGCCGCAACCGCCCGTTTCCGCGCGTGGTGTACGCGCTCGGCATCCAGCAAGTGGGCGAGGTCACGGCCGAGAAACTCGCGGAGACGTTTCGGACCATGGACGCCCTCATGAATGCCGGCGAGGAGGACTTGGCCCGGGTCCGGGATGTCGGCCCAGTCACCGCGCGCATCGTGCGCGCGTTCTTTGACGAGCCCAAGAATCGCGCGTTGATCGAGCGGCTGAAGGCCGTGGGCCTGCAGATGGCCTACGAATCAAAGGCGGGCCCGCTCCTCGGCAAAACGTTCGTGTTGACCGGCTCGTTGGCGTCATTGACGCGAGGCCAGGCGCAAGAAAAAATCCGCGCTGCTGGCGGCAGCGTGGCTGACGCCGTCAGTCGAAAGGTGGACTACGTAGTCGCGGGCGAGGACCCGGGATCCAAGCTGGAAAAGGCCAAGAAACTGGGGATCAGAGTCATCGACGAGACCGAGTTCCTCACCCTTCTGTCGCGGTAGCCCGGTGTGCGTGTCCGTCACCGTTCAGCAGATCGGGTTACGTGAAAGGGCATTGCGAGCGCATCCCCTGCAGCTTGCTGCGGGAGCTTCAATCCCCTCGACGGAAAACGTCTCACCTGTCACAAGGAGATCGCGTGATTGATCGTTTCGTCGTCCGAAACATCTTATTGCCCACATTGGCCATTGCGGCCACGGTCTTTCCGAGCGCGCTTCACGCCGCGTCCACCGAGCCGCCCGTCAAAATCCGGGTGGGACATTTCCCGAACATCACCCACGCCCAGCCGTTGATCGCCCAGACCAATGGGTGGTTCAGCAAAGCGCTGCAACCCGACGCCGTAGTGGAGTGGAAGATTTTCAACGCCGGTCCTGCGGTGATCCAGGCATTGTTTGCCAATGAGTTGGATCTTGCGTATATCGGACCCGGCCCCGCGACCAACGGCTACGTCAAATCCAAAGGCAAGCTCCCCATCGTGATCGCGGGCGCAGCCGACGGGGGCGCCGCGCTGGTCGTGCGGCCCGATGCGGGAATCCGTTCTCCGGCTGATTTTCGCGGAAGACGAATCGCCACCCCCCAGATCGGCAGCACGCAGGACATTGCGTTACGGGGGTGGCTCAAGCAACACGGTCTCGCCCCCAAAGAAAAAGGCGGCGAGGTCACCGTGGTGCCGTTCGCCAATCCCGATCAACTCACGCTCTTCCGACAGGGCCAGATCGACGGGGCCTGGGCCCCGGAGCCGTGGGCGGCGCGTCTTATCCACGAGGGTGGCGGAACGATCTTCCTCGATGAGCGCGAGCTGTGGAAAGACCTCACGGGCGGGAAGTTCTCGACCACGGTCCTGGTCGCTCACTCCAAATTTCTCCAAACACATCCGGAACTCGTGCGGCGATGGGTCGCGGCGCACGTGGAGCTCACGACCTGGATCAACGATCATTCCGACGAGGCCAAATCGCTCGTCAACGAGGAGCTCAAACGCATCACCGGCAAACCCCTGCCGCCGGCAGTGTTGGACGCGGCGTGGGCGCGGGTCAGATTCACGTCCGACCCGATCAAAGCATCGATCGCCCAATCCGCGCGATGGGCGTTCGAGCAAGGGCACTTGGGACGCAAGGAGCCCGATCTCTCCGGGCTCGTGGACACGCGCTGGCTGCCGGCAGAAGCACCGGCTTCTCAACCCAAGAAGTAACCGCCGAGGCTTAGGGTGGGGTGACACCGAGGCTCTCGATCACTTTGCCGGTCGTCTTACCGGGCTTAGCGACATCAGAAGGCTCCGCTAACCAGGGACCGAGCAACGCCCACACCGCGCGGTGCTTGCCGATCTCAGCGTCGCGCTGCATCAAGGTTCTGAGCCGGGCGCGCGCCGACGCCATGTCCGGATTGTGGGCGTCATCGAGCAGCAGGAGAAAGTGTTTGATCAACCCTTGGACCTCGGCGCCCTCATCTCGCAGCGAGGTCAAAAACGCGTCTACTTCGTAATTCGTGACCATAAGCGACAAACTCCTTTACGATGTCCGGTTCTTCACGTAATCCGTGAGGGCTTGTCTGGTGCTGGCAAAGGCTAAGTCATCCCACGGTAGACGATTCACGGCAAAGGTCTTGGCCTCCAACGCTTCGTCCCCCGCCATCAGGCGCCCTCCGGTGACGCGCGCGGCGTAGACGACCACCACGACCGGATATTCGCGGTACGAGTAGGCGCCGAGCAACCCGTCGGTGCTGACTTCCAGCCCGACTTCCTCCCGCGTCTCCCGTGCGGCCGCCTCTTCCAAGGTCTCCCCGCGATCCACGAACCCGCCCGGGAACACCCACTTGCCGTACCCGGGTTCGATGCCGCGTTTCAGCAACACCAGTCCGCCGTCGTGGGAGACGATGGTTCCCACCGCGACCTTGGGATCCAGATACACGACCCGCCCGCACGCCGTGCAGACCGGACGCGGCCTTTCACCCGGTCTGGGCGACTGCACCGCCAATCTGCCGCCGCAGGCCGCGCAGAACGTCACCCCGCGTTGAATCTCGTCCCACCCCACCTGGCTACCCCTCTCGTTGTACCGTAACGACGCGAGCCAGATCCCCGTCGCCGAGGTACGGCGGATCACTGGCGCGCACGAATTCTTCGATCTGTGCCGGCGTCTTGATCCCCGGGATCACCGTGGACACCAGCGGCGACGTGAGCACATAGCGCACCGCCGCCTCCGCCAGGCTCGCAATCTTGCCGCGCACCAGGAATCGGAATCCCTCGACTCGTTGAAGCAATGCAGCGAACTGCTCCGGCGTCCACCGCGTGGCGCGGTGGTCCATGGCGTGAAAATGCGCGCCGACCTTGTACTTACCCGATAGAAGGCCGTACTCGATCGGCGTCCGCACGATCACACCAATGCCTGTGCGCTCGACCATGGGGCCGATCTCGGAAAGGATATGAGGCCGCAAGAGATTGTGGACTAATTGCAGCGTGGCCGCGGTCCCTCGCGTCATCACCAGCCGCGCGGATTCCGCGTCGCTTACCGAAACACCGTAGTGGCGGACCAATCCGCGCCGCTGAAAGTCCTCCACCACTGCAAACAGCTCGTCGCCCTTCAGGAGATCGACGGAAGGATTGTGCAGCTGGTATAGATCGATGATCTCGACTTTGAGGCGCTTGAGGCTGGCTGCCACAGCGGCCTCAAGATGCTTGCGCGAGAAATCCTTGACCAGTCCCCGAGCCACGTCGTACCCGCCCTTGGTCGCGACCGCCACCTTGCCAGCCAGGCCCGACAACACTTCGCCGAACAACCGCTCACTGCGGCCGTCGCCGTACATGTCCGCGGTGTCAAAGAACGTGACGCCCAGATCCAGCGCCCGCTGAATCGCGGCCACGGATTCGCGGTCGTAGGTGGGCCCATAGTCCCGACCGCCGATGGACCAGCCGCCAAACCCGATTTCACTGACGCTCAGACCGGTCTTGCCTAGCACGCGATAACGCACGGCCATCCCTTTGCGATGCCGTACTCTAGCACGTGATTTTCAAGCGGTGCAACGAACCGACAGCTAGGGGCTGGTGATCTGGATGGTCACTTCCGACCCCGCCGCTTCAGTGCGATCAATCACCGCCACGTAGTATCGGCCGGTCTCGGTCGCGCTGAAAGCAATCAGGCCACCTGGCTCCGCTACGTCGAAGAAATCGTCGTCCACCGACGGGATGAGCGAGGCGAATGTTTCGGTCGCCCCTCGGATTGTCGTTACTCTGATGGTGTAGTCCGCGCCGCGGATCGCGTCAAACACGAATCGCGCGGTCTCGCCGGGAACCAGCGCACGCGGAACCGGGAAGTCGTTCACCAAGAGGCGGGTCGTGCCCGGGATGGGATCGAGGCGCTCGTCGTAGGACACCACGCGGACCGTGTACTCGGTGCCTCCATGATTGCCGCGGTCAGCCACCGCGATGTAGGCCACCCGGTCGGTCGCGGTGAATGCCAGGCCCGTAGATGACCCCACGTCCACCATCGCGTGCGTCACGGGATCGATGATCGGCGACAACGAGACGTAGGTATCGGCGCTCCCGGAGAACACCCGGGTCAGCACGAAGTATTGATGCCCCGGAATCGTCGTGAACCGCCACGCGTGCGCTTCATTCCGGCCAAGGTCGGCGTCGGCGGGCCGATCATTGATGAGGACCTCGCTGCCTGCCGAGAGATCCCAACACTCACCCGATGGGCACGGCACCACGAGGACGGGTTCGACGATCGCCCCGCATCCGGCCAGCACCGCCGAACCAAGGCCCACCAAAATACGCGGCACACCCATCAGCCCCTCCACAGCCATCGGTGTCGTCAGCCGATCAGACGGGCCATGCCCTGAAATATTCACGCCGGCGACGCGCTTTGACTTTGGCCCATCGGCGTACTACGATGCGCGCTCGCATGCCTGCCGACCGCGCGACACACCGACTCGGGATGGTCTTGATGCTCGCGGCCGCGGCGTGTATCGGCATCCAGGGGTTCTTCGTCAAACTCGCCGGCCGGGAGATCGACCCCGTCACGCTGGCCTTTCTGCGCTTTGCCGCGAGCTACGCGCTCACGCGCGCGGCCATGACTGCGAGTTGGGTGGAGATCCGCCCGGGCAATCTGCGCATCCTCTGGATCCGCGGGGTGCTGGGCGGCATCGGAAGCCTGCTGCTCTTTCTGGCGGTCACGCACACGCGCCTGTCTAACGCCATTGTGCTGTTTTACACCTATCCGGTGTTTTCAGCGTTGATTACCCGCGTGTTGCATGGGACCGACCTGTCGTTGGCCGTGGTGGGGGCGTTTGCCGCGTCGTTCGTGGGCGTGTATTGGATCGTCCAGCCGTCGTTCGACGCGGTTGCGGCCGGGGACGTTTTCGGGTTGCTCGCCGCGCTGACAGCGGGCGGGGCGATCGTGTCGCTCAAAGTCTCGCGATCCACGGAAACCGTGTGGACCGTGTTCCACTATTACAACATCGCGGGGATGCTGGTCACGGGCCCCCTCCTACTCTGGCATTGGACCACACCGACGCTCCAGAGCCTCCCGGTTCTGCTCGCCGTGTTGGTGTTCTCGATCTTGGGGCAACTCGGCACCACGTACGCCTACCGCTATACCACGGCGGTGGAAGGGGGAGTGCTGTCCATGTTCGGCGCCGTGGTGGGCAGCGCCCTGGGAATCGGCGTGCTACACGAGTCGGCCACCCCACACTTCGTGGCCGGGGCCCTGTTGGTGCTGCTAGCGGGGATCTATTTAACGGTCCGGGGGACCGAGGACAAGAACAGCAGAATCACGCATCACAGGTAAGACCGTATTATTCGACTCTGTGGGGGGCTGCTCAGAAAGCTCCAGCTGCAAGGCCGCAGCGAGGAGGAAACCGGAGCGTACGGGGTGGTACGTGAGGATTTCCGACGAGCGAGAACGCCGCAGATGGACTTTCTCAGCAGCCCCTAATGCTGGATCTTCATTTCGACCTTCGCATCGCCCCGCTTGATGCCGAACACCTGCCCCACGGCTTCGTCCGAGGAGTCCACGGTGGTGAGGCGCGGCTCGATGCCGCGGGAAGTCAGATCCGCTTTCAACGCATCGCCGAAGGATTTGCCGATGACCATCTTGCAGTCAGCGACCGCCTCGAGCAGGGTCTTGTCATAGTAGCGGATCGTACGAAACACGACCTCGTTGCCCCGCATGTCGTAGACGACCACCAACGGCGGAGCGTCGGCAGAGTCTGCCACGCTGCAGTCGTCATTGGCGGCGACCGCCACCTTCTGTTCGACGTCACTCATCGTCCCACCCCCGACTCACGCCAACGTTGTGTAGTAAGACCGCTGAGATAAAGCGGTTATTTACTGTGCTCCGCGCCGTCAGGCGCTGTCAATAGCGCCAAAGGCCACTCTGCACATGGCGCAGCATAGTCAATTTCACGTTGCCATGCAACCACCCGATGCATCTCCATGGCACCCCGGCCCCGGTCCGGGGCCTTCCTCCCCATTTGCGCCCACTCTTGAGGACTTTTTCCCCAACACTTTACCCTACCACGACCCCATCTCCTGATGCAGTTGGATTTTATGGGCATTTCCTGTGGACGGAAACCGGGCTTGTGCCTTGCATGAGTTCAATCAATAGCTTCACCACCCTTCACGCGTGACGCTCGTCACAGGAGTTTGCTCATGATTCGCACGGTGCTTCCCTCTGTTGTGGCGGCCATGGCCACCCTTTTCGTGGCGCTCCCGATGGCTGCCGGCGCGGCCGCTGACCCTGCTCCGCTCGCCCCCAAACGGCTGGTGGTGGATTCGGTGTCGGCTCCGGTGTTGTCCATTGACCAGGCGGCTTTGCTGGTCGACATCGTCCTGGTCCCGGACGGCGACTACCAACCAGTGCATCCCGATTCCCTGGGCAATGCGGACGAAGCCCAATCGCCCGCATTGCCCGACGCGACGGGCGAAGAGACCGACAAGCCTTAGCAGCCCGGCTCTTCCGCTGCGGCGCTGGTTTCGCTACAATCTCTCGCGGCTCCGTGCTCGCAGCGCCTTGCATCTGGCCCGTTCGCGAACAGGCTGAATAGACGCCCCGGTTCTCCTCTGTTATCATGCGGACATGACTATCCGACACTCCACTGACCAACTTCGCGAACTGCTGGCCCGCCGTATCCTCGTCTTGGATGGAGCGATGGGTACCGTGCTGCAGGGCAAGAACCTCACCGCTGCTGATTTCGGGGGGGCGGATTGCGAGGGGTGCAACGAGCACCTGAACTTGACCCGGCCCGACGTCGTCACCAGTGTGTTCGAGGCCTACCTCGACGCGGGCGCGGACATCGTTGAGACCAATACGTTCGGCGGCACGCCCATCGTGCTCGCGGAGTACGCCTTGGCCGAGAAAGCGCGCGAGATCAACCGCGCCAGCGCCGCGCTCGCGCGTCGCGCTGCGGATTCGCGGTCGACCGCCGACAAACCGCGGTTCGTGGCGGGCTCGATGGGTCCCACGACCAAAACCATCACCGTGACCGGCGGGGTGACTTTCGATCAACTCGCGGACTCGTTCGCGGTGCAGGCCCGGGGCCTGATCGAGGGCGGCGTGGATCTGCTGCTGCTCGAGACCGCGCAGGACACGCTCAACCTCAAAGCCGCAGCCATTGGCATTGCCCGCGCGCAGGAGACGCTCGGATCGCGCGTCCCGCTCATGGTCTCGGGCACCATCGAGCCCATGGGCACCATGCTGGCGGGTCAGGGCGTCGAAGCCCTCTACACCTCGCTCGAGCACCTCAACCTGTTTTCGATCGGACTGAACTGCGCAACCGGACCGGAATTCATGACCGATCACCTGCGCTCGCTCGCAGGTATGGCCACCTGTTTCGTGTCGGTCTATCCCAACGCGGGCCTGCCCGACGAGGAAGGCCGCTACGCGGAGACGCCGCAAAGCTTGGCCGCCAAACTCGCCCGCTTCGTGGACGAGGGGTGGGTGAATATGGTGGGCGGCTGTTGCGGGACGACCCCTGCGCACATCGCCGCGATCGCCGCCATGGTCCAAGCGAAGCGCCCGCGAACACCGCAACGCAGCCTGAGGCCCGCAGTGTCCGGCATCGACTTCGTGCCCATTGAGGACGACAACCGCCCGCTGATCGTGGGCGAGCGCACCAACGTGATCGGCAGCCGCAAGTTCAAGGAATTGATCATCGACGGCAAGCTCGAAGAAGCCGGGGAAATCGGCCGCAACCAGGCCAAAAACGGCGCGCAGATCTTGGACGTGTGTATGGCCAACCCGGACCGCAACGAGTTGGCCGACATGGACGCGTTCATCAGCATCCTGACCAAGAAGGTCAAACTTCCGCTGATGATCGATTCCACGGATCACGTGGTGATCGAGGCCGCGCTCAAGCGCTGCCAGGGCAAGTGCATCATCAACTCGATCAACCTTGAGGACGGCGAGGAACGGTTCGAACACGTCGTACCGCTGATCAAGCGCTACGGCGGCGCGGTGGTGGTGGGCTGCATCGACGAGGACCCGCAGCAGGGCATGGGGGTCACGCGCCAGCGCAAACTGGAGATTGCGAAGCGGTCGTACGATCTGCTGGTCAACAAGTACGGTCTGCCGCCGCGCGACATTATCTTCGACGCGCTCGTCTTCCCGGTCGGCACCGGCGACGCCAACTATATCGGTTCGGCGATCGAGACGATCGAAGGCATCAAGCTGATCAAGGCGGCGCTGCCTGAAACCAAGACCATCCTGGGAATCAGCAACGTGTCGTTCGGTTTGCCTCCGGCCGGTCGCGAGGTGCTGAACGCGGTGTATCTCTATCACAACGTCAAAGCCGGGCTCGACCTGGCGATCGTGAACGCGGAACGGTTGGAGCGCTACCCGTCTATTCCCGAAGAGGAACGTCGCCTGGCCGAAGACCTGATTTTCTGGCGTGGCGATGATCCGGTAGCCGCGTTTGCCGCGCACTTCAAAGGCAAGCAGACCAAGGTCCGGGCAACCGCCGCGGATCTGCCGTTGGACGATCGTTTGGCGCGGTACATCGTCGAGGGCTCGCGCGACGGACTGGTGGCGGATCTCGACGAGGCGCTCAAGACGCGCGCGCCCCTGGAAATCATCAACGGTCCGCTGATGACCGGGATGGACGAGGTGGGCCGGCTCTTCAACAACAACGAGCTGATCGTGGCCGAAGTGCTGCAGAGCGCTGAAGCGATGAAGGCCGCGGTGCGCCACCTGGAACAGTTCATGGAAAAGTCCGCGACCGCGTCCAAAGGCAAGATCCTGCTCGCCACGGTCAAAGGCGACGTGCACGACATCGGCAAGAACCTCGTGGAGATCATTCTGGGCAACAACGGCTACGAGATCGTGAACCTCGGGATCAAAGTGGCCCCCGAGGTGCTCATCGACGCGTACCGCCGCGAGAAGCCCGACGCGATCGGGCTCTCCGGGTTGCTGGTCAAGTCGGCCCAGCAGATGGTCATCACCGCGCAGGACCTGCGCGCCGCTGGCATCGAGGTTCCCATCCTGGTGGGCGGCGCCGCCCTGTCGAACAAGTTCACGGCCACTAAAATCGCACCCGAGTACCCCGGGATCGTCCTGTACGCCAAGGACGCCATGAGCGGACTGGATCTGGCGAACCGGCTCTCCGACGACCAGGAGCGCCAAGCGCTGATCGCGCGGATCCGGGAGGAGCAACAATCCATGGTCCGGGGGGCGAGCGTGTCCAAGCCAGCCGCCACAGTCACGACCGCAGTACCCCCGCGCTCGGCGGTCCGCCGCGACGTACCGATTCCCCCCGCGCCCGATTACGACCGCCACCTGTTGCGCAACGTGCCGCTCGGCGAGGTGTTCGCGTACATCAACCCGATCATGCTCTACGGGAAGCACCTCGGTTTGCGCGGGCAGATCGACAAATTGCTGTCCGAGAAGGACGAGAAGGCGGTCAAGCTGCATGAAACCGTCGAAGCCCTCAAAACCGAAATCCTGGAAAAGAAGTTGATGGCCGCCCACGCAGTGTGGCGGTTCTTCCCCTGCCAGGCCGATGGTGATGACCTGGTCCTGTACGATCGGGTTCGGCCCGATCGCGTACTGGAGACGTTCACCTTCCCCCGCCAGGCAGCGGGCGAACGGCTGTGCCTCGCGGACTACTGCCGCGACCGGGACTCCGGCCAGCGCGACGTGATCGCGCTCTTTGCGGTCACCTGCGGGGTCGGGATCCGGGAGCTGTCGCAGCGATGGAAAGACGCGGGCGAGTACCTTCGCTCGCACGCGCTGCAGGCCATCGCGGTGGAAGGCGCGGAAGGGTTGGCTGAGTGGCTGCACCGCAGGTTGCGGACGTCCTGGGGGTTCCCCGACCCGCCCACCACCACGATCCACGACGTGCTCAAGAACAAGTACCAGGGCGTTCGGGTGAGCTTCGGCTACCCCGCCTGCCCCAACCTGGCTGACCAGCGCAAACTGTTCGCGCTGTTGCAGCCGAAGGACATTGGCATTGAACTCACGGACGGTGATATGATGGACCCCGAGGCTTCGGTGTCCGCCCTGGTATTTCACCATCCCGAAGCCAAATACTTCCGAGCGGACTAACGGGCGACGAGCGTGCGCGGAATCGGATCAACGTCGAGGAATATCCCGGTGTTGTCGACTGTTTTCCGAGTCATGGGGTCGTGTATCCGACGAATTACCTCTCCGTTGGCCGCGCGAAGGCGCTTCCGCGCCACCGCCGCGGTCCTGCTTCTTGCCTACTTTGCGCTCGCAGGCGAGGCGATCCATTGCCAGTACTTCCCCACCGCGCACAACGAACACGCCGACCACTCGACCACGCCGGTGCCCGCCACGGACCACGCGATCCATTGTCTGGTGGCGAATCACGCGGGATCCGCCGCTGTCAACGCCGACGGGTCCGCGCCGCTCCCGACCCTAACCCCCAACGTCCGCATCCTCTCGGACGAAGGACCTTCGCTCGTCTCGCACCTGGTCCGGCTCACGCCGGTCCGCGCACCGCCCGTTAGCTAACCCTCAGACATTCTCCATTTCGTTGCCGTAGGGCTGCAGTGCTCGCATCGTTGTGCGCGAGCGGCGGTCCGTTGAATTCATACTTTTCTTGATCGGCAAAGGAGAAGCCCATGCAGGGAAGGGTGATCGGCACGGCCGCACTGGTAATTGTCCTGTCCGTGTTTGGCCAGGAGGCATTTGGCGCCCACATTCTCGAGCCATTGAACACCGAGATCGCCGCGACAACGCCGCGCGGCCGCATGTTCGGGCAGATCGTCTACGATTACGCGAAGTTCGAAAACGGAACGACCGTCAAGACTCACTTGCTCCCGGTGGAGTTTGAGGTGGGCGTTGGCGAGCGTACCCAACTGAATCTGGAAGGAGTCATCGTCCTCCGCGAGGACACCGCAGGGGTCGATGAAAGCGGGGTCGATGAACTCGCCTTCGGCGTCAAGCAGCGCTTTTGGGACGAAGGGCGTGTCGCGCCGGATATGGCGTTCGAGGCCGAATACGTCCCGTCGGCGGGGCTGACCGGCAACCACAAAGCCGTCGCCGCCACGCTGATCCTCTCAAAGAACGTGACGCCGCGATTCGTCCTGCACGTGAACGGCGGGTACGAACTGGAAACCGAGCGGGAAACTGAGATCGAAACCGCGCCCGTGGGCATCGGCGGAGAGGACGTGGTGGTTGGCATCGCAGAGGAAGCCCACAACGAAGCGATCTGGTTCTACAACGTGGCGCCCATGATCAAGGTCATCCCAGACAAGCTGATGGTGTTGGCGGAATTCAACGGCCGCACCCCGGCGTCCGGCGATACCGTGATGGTCGTCGCGCCGGAGATTATTGCGGTGCTCCAAAGCGACACGTTTCTCGCGCTTCAGAACGTCGCGTTCAAGTTCTCCGTGCCGTTCGGGCTGAATGACGAGTCGCCGGACATGGGGTTCCAATTCGGGATCTCGAAGTTGTTTTAACGCTCGCGCGGGTGGGCGCAAACGCGCCCACCCGTCAATGGAGAACAACCATGCAGATCACCACAAAAGCCGGATTGATCGCCGTCCGGTGGGCCATGTTGGCGGTCATGCTCGCGGCGACACCGGTCGCCGCCCACGAGATCGTGGGGCAGGTCACCCCCTTGATGATCCACATGAAGCGGGCGCTGCTCCTCGCTGAAAACGGCAAGGCGCAGGAGGCGGTGGCCGAAGCCCGCGCCGTGTACGAGGACTTTGCCCATGAGATGGGCATGGGGATGACGATGGAAGGCGCGGGCTTGAAGAGCACCGCCGCGCAGATCGATCGAACCTTTGGCACACGGTTGGGCGAATCCCTGGAGCAGTCCCTTCAACGGAACGACGCTGACACGTTGAAGAAGACCATCCAGGAACTCGCCCTGCTGCTGATGATAGAGAAATTCAACGCGCTCCAAGCGAGCTTCGGCAAAGACACGGTGACGCTCGACACCCAGCGGACCATGTTCTGGCTCGGCCGAAACTACTTCTCCTATCTTCTTGAACCTACGCTCGCCGCCAAGGATCCGATCGAAGAGCAGCGCCTGGACCGCATGCTGGACGTCATGTTGTATCGGCTCGAAGACGGAGAGCACCAAAGTTTTCTCGATGCCAGACGAAACTTGCTGGGAGGGATTACCACGGCGTTTCGCTTGACGCTTCCGCAACAAGCCTCGGCGGGAATTCCTCGCGGATGAAGATCACGCCGAACGATCCGCAAACCTCCGTTGATCGGACCGGAGGGCTCAAGCTCCCCTCGCCGTGGGTGATCCTCGCCTGCCTGGTCCTGTTCGGTTTCGGGGAGACCGCGGGCGCGGCGCTGGGCGGACTGCCCAAACCCATTATGGACGTTGCCCGCGCGCAAGCCGTGACCCGGCCGGAAGTCCACGGCCTGTCCGGCGTGCCGGACATCGATCGTGCCATCATCGAAGGCGTGCAGACCGAGGTGCTGGCGCGGGTCCATACGTTTCATCTTCACGGTCACGGCCTGGCCATCGTGGTGTTTCTGCTGACCTTTATCGTCACGAACACCGGCTTCACGCCTCGCGTCAAGACGCTGCTCACGACACTGACTTGCCTGGGCCTGCTCTATCCCTTTGGCTGGCTGACCATGGCCTTGGCAGTGCCGGTGGCCGGGAAGGCGGAGGCCTTCCGCATCGCGGAACGTTGGTTTTTTATCCCCTTTGGCGGGGCGTTCTTAGTCGGGGTGTGGTTCATCGTATTGGCCTACACCGTCCACTGCCTGCGACGGAATGAAAAGCCGGCCCAACCTGTCTTGGAGGGAGGTGAGACTCAACCGTTTGAAAAACCGAATAAGACTCCTTAGCGGGAGGGCCGCTTTTGTGTAATTGGAAACCCCGCGTCCTCCTGGCGAGTTGGATCGCGGTGTTCGGGTTTAGCCTACTGGCTGCGTCACGGGTGGAAGCCATTCCGGCCTTTGCCCGCAAGTACGACATGGATTGTAGCCATTGCCACGTGATGGCGCCGAAACTCAACAAAGTCGGCAACAAGTTTCACGACAACTTCACGCTTAAGGAGGCCGTTGCCGACCTCTCGGAAGAGATGCGTGATCGCATCAAGTCAGAAGACCCCGAGGATATCCACCCGGCGTACTGGCCCGTGTCGATCCGCGTGGCCGGGGGCTACCAGTACAACAAACGCGACAACCAGGCAACCGACAACGGACTGGAGACGATCACTACCCGGACGTTCGCGCTGACGCGTTTCGAAATCCTGGCCGGCGGCCTGTTTACGCCGGGAATTTCATACTATCTGACCTATTACCCGGAAGCCCTCAACGTGGGCCTGCCAGGCCAGCCGCCTGTTCACGCCCATCCGGGCGCGACCTCCGGAACAGCACAGGTGGGGGCCCTGGGGTTCGCATGGGTGCGGTTTGCCGACATCTTCGGCCAATTCAGCGAAGCCGAGGATCACCCGCATGACGACGCGGCCGCCGATGAACATCCCCACGACGCCGAGGCCGAGCAGAAACACGAACACGGTCAGGATTTGATCTTCGGCAGCCACGAGCTGCACCTGACGCTCTCCGGCCATCATCGGCTCACCAATGCTCCCTACCTCGCCTATCGGTATGACCCACGCTTCTCCCTAAACTCCTCCGAGGGATTCCAGCTCGATGCGCCGCAACTGGGCGCGTCGCTGGACGGCGCGACCCCGTGGTTCGGCTACGCGGTCTCGGTGTACAACGGCACCACCAGCTCAGCCGACGACAACCGCGCGCTGGATGTCTTTGCCACCGTGACCCAGGAATTCGGCGATCAGCGCTTTGGCGTCTTCGGCGTGCGGGGGATGGCCCCGACGAGCTTCGTGACCACCGGGGGCGGGACCACTCCGATTGCCGGGACCGGCAAGGATAACGCGGCGTTCTATCGCTTCGGAGCCGACGCCGATCTCAACTTCGGCCCGTTCAATCTGATGCTATTTGCGTTGTACGGGCAGGACGACAAGGATCTGTTCGGCACATCGTCCGCCACGCAGGACGCGAAGTACTACAGCGGATTCATCGAGGGTGACTACATGCTCGAGTCGACCCGGACGATCGTGCTCGGACGCTACGACCTGATCCGCAACCTCGAACAGGGCATCAGCACCAACCCCAAGCAGCGCGGGGACGCCGATGCCCTCACCCTGGCCGTGCGGCGCGATCTCGTCCTGACGAGCCGCGTCAACCTTCAGTTCCAGTTGGAGGCGAACACCATGCGCACGAAGGCCACGGCCCTGGGTGACAACGATCAGACCTCGAACACGGTATTTGCCGGGTTGGATTGGTCGTTTTGATGAGTCTGTTGCCGCAAAACACGAAATATTTCACCATTGGGTGATCGCTAAGCCCAAGGATATTAAGGAGTTTTGACGATGGCGCGATTGTTGCTGTGTGGAGTGCCTGGAATGACCAGAGCACGGTGGCAGAGCTCAGCAGTCGCGGTCTTGGGCGCGCTACTCGCGGCGTGCGCAACAGACAGCGCACCCGTTGGAACGCTTTCCGGAAGCAGCGGGCTGGTCACCTCGGGAGCCAGCACGCTCAACGGGACTGTCGGGGTCCAATACCCCAACGTCACGTTCTCGGTCGAGGACAGCACCCCTGGCGCTCTCTTTTATTGGACGGTCTCGGGATCGTTGCCTCCCGGCCTCACGGTGACACCGGCCAACAATGCCACGCTTTCGAACACGTTGGTCCTCTCCGGCACACCCACGACCGCGGGTCAGTTTCCGTTTCAGATTACAGTACACACGTCTGATCATAGCCTGCTGATCTCCGCAGCTTCCCAGGTGGTGACCATTGCGGGCGCGGGTGGATCGCCGGTCGTGATCGCGTTACCGTTTACCTGGATCGTCAATGTGGCCGACGAGGAGATCCTGGGTGTGATCGGGGGACAGCCGCTCTACACCTGGTCTGCGACAAACTTGCCGCCCGGCGTGACGCTGAATCAAACCGAGGGGAAGCTCTCCGGAACCGTGACGTCGGTAGGTTCGTATCCGATCAACGTCACGGTGACAGACTCGGCAGGTAATCAGGGCAACGGAACGGTGACGCTCACGGTGATCTCCCTTGCCACGTACCAAGGAACGTGGACCGGAATTGTCCAGGGCGGCCCGTTTACCGAACAGCGGCTGAGCCTGTTGCTCAATCAAAGCGGTCTGGCCGCGCAAGCCACACTCGACGGGCTGATCCTCGCCAGCCCCAGCCAACCGCTCCAGTTTACCTATGACACCACGCCGGGGTTCGTGGGAATCAACAAGTTTATTAGCCAGATCAACTGGCACCTGGTGTGTCTCTTAAACGATGCCACTGGGGATCTTGACTGCGCCGTGCATGATGGTTTGGGTGGCAATTCAGTCAATGCCACCGCAGTGCTCAAGAACGTGAGCCAAGCCAGTCAAGACACCACGGTCCCTACGGTCGCGAGTACGACCCCCGCGAATGGAGCAACGGGCGTCACGGCGAGCCAGGTCACCGTGGTGTTCAACGAACTGATGTCTGGAACCGGAGGAACCGCGATCACCTTGAGCGGTGGGTCCGGAACCGTAGGAATCCCAAGCTACGCTGACACGACCACTGATCCGGCCTCGCGCACGCTGAGGATCCCGCTTTCGGGACTTCAGGACAACACGTCGTACACCGTCACATTGAACCCTTCGGGTCAAACGGGATTCTTCGATCTCGCGGGAAATCCGCTGGCCACAACTTCGATCTCGTTCACGACCGCGGCGGTTGTCGCGAACAATCCGCCGACCGCAAACCCAGACAGCTACACGACGCTCCTCGGCGCTCCACTGCAGATCACGCTCGAAGGGTCCGATCCCGAAGGGGGAGCGCTCACGTATACGGTTGTGAACCCGCCAGCGACAGGCACTCTGACACCAAGCGGCACGACCACAACCGGGGACCGGACGTACACGCCCGCCGTGGCCGGCCCGGTCAGCTTTACGTTTATTGTGACCGATCCCCTTGGCAGCCAGTCGTCGCCGGCGACAATCAACATTACCGTCCAACAGCCCCCAGTCGCCCAAGCTCAGGGGCTCGCCATTATGCAGAATACGTCGGCGGCGATCACCTTGGAAGGCACAGCGGAACCAGGCGCCACGATCACGGCTTACACGATCGTGCCTGGAAGCGGCCCCACCAACGGCACGCTCGTGCCGGGGGGAAGCGGCAGCTCGCACACCTATACGCCCAACACCTCGTTCATCGGGACCGACCGCTTCACGTTCACCGTGACGGACTCGAGGGGTCTGGTCTCGGCGCCGGCCACGGTCACCATCGTCGTCAGCCTGACCGAGCCGCCGGTCGCATTCGACCAGACGATCATTATTGGGCGACGCACGGGCACTGTTGCGGCCCAATGGGCCATCTTTCTGAGTGGCAGCTCATCGGCGGTGCGGTTCAAGATCGTCAGGTGGCCCACGTACCAGGACTACAACTACGTGGGAATATGCGGCACCACTACTGACCCCACCATCCCTCAGGATGGGCCCTGTTCTGTCATGGATTATGTGGGGGGCCGGACCTACCAAACCGGCTGGACTGCCATCGACGGCGGGACAAGGAAGCCCACCGTGACGCCCGAAGTCGGCACATCGTCAGTAGTGGACCTTCAGCTTGCAAGCGGACTGCCGTCGCCGCAATCCACAGGCAACATCACCGTCACGGGATCGCCCTATGCCGTCGTGTATACCGCCACGATCTGTCACTTCCAGGACTTCTCTCAGGATTCTTTTGATTTTGTCGCCATTGACGCAAATGGCGTGGAATCCGCACCGGCAACTGTGACGATTCTTCCCCGAAACCAATGCGTCGGCACCCACTAATATGCGAATGCCTGCCAACTAGATCGTAGTTGAAGCGACCAGGTTCCACCGAAAGGCCGCCTAACGGATTGTGAATAACGATTGTTTCCGACGATTACGCGACGACCGATTCGCACGTGCGCGAAGGCCGGTGGGCAACACGCTTCATTCCGGAAGTGACGGGCGGGCGATGTTATCCGCGGCTGGTGGCTGGCTGGGCCGCCAGTTTGGCTGAGATTTGACCGGCGCCTTTGCGTCCTGATAACAGCATGGCGCCGAAAGCCGGTCCCATGCGAGGCGTGCCGTAGACCGCCGCGACTGACAGGCCCACGAGAAACAGGTTGGGATACACCTCGCCGGTTTTTTCGATCACGATTTCTTCGGACTGATCCACCCACATCGCGCCGTTCCCCGGGATCGGTTGATGCAGACCCCGCTTGGCCAGCATCTGCACCGCCACCGCGTCGTGCCCCGTGGCGTCCACTACCGCGCGGGATTCAAGGGCGATCGGATCCACGTGCGCCACGTCGTGCCCCACCATCTCCAACGGCGTCCAGTTGACCACCACGCCTTCGAGGCGGTCCGCGCGGTAAACCAAGTCCACGACTTTTGTAAAATTGAGGACCTTCACCCCTGCGTCATAGGCCGCACCGATCAGCTTGGCCACCGCGTGGGGAGGATCGACAAGATACATGTCGGGGCCGGCGTCCTGGCACGGCACGCCGACTTCCTCGAGAATCGTTTGGGCCGGTGAAGCGATCGTCGCCTTGTTCATGAGGTACCCGCCGTTCCAGAACCCTCCGCCCAAGTGGTTCATCTGCTCGACGATTACGACCTTGAAGCCCGCGAGAGCCAGATCGCGGGCGCACACCAGCCCCGAGGGACCGGACCCGATAATCAGCGCGTCGGACTCGACCAGGTCGTCGAACTGCCGGAAGTGTTCGCGGGCGATGGCCCGGGTAATGTCCCGTTCTCGGGTGGAAGCGATGGCGCGTGTCTGGTTCATGTTGTCACCTGTAATGGGTCCCTTCTCCTTGCCTCCTCCCCCCTTGCGGGGGAGGGCAGGGTGGGGGTCCTACCGATAGATTTCCAATCCCGTCTTTTTGAACTCTTCCGCCTTTTCGTGTAAGCCCGATTCCAGCGCGGTCGCCTCGTCCAGGGCCTTCTGGGCGGCGTAGTCTCGGACGTCCTGCGTGATCTTCATCGAACAGAACTTCGGCCCGCACATCGAACAGAAATGCGCGACCTTGGCGCCCTCGGTGGGCAGGGTCTCGTCGTGGTAGGCCTTTGCGGTGTCCGGGTCCAGCGACAGGTTGAACTGGTCCTCCCAGCGGAACTCGAACCGCGCCTTGGACAATGCGTTGTCGCGCCGCTGAGCGCCCGGGTGCCCCTTGGCCAGGTCCGCGGCGTGCGCCGCGATCTTGTACGCGATCACTCCCTGCTTGACGTCCTCCTTAGTCGGCAATCCCAGGTGCTCCTTGGGCGTGACGTAGCAAAGCATCGCGCAGCCGTACCACCCGATCATGGCCGCGCCGATCCCGGAGGTGATGTGGTCGTACCCCGGCGCGATGTCGGTGGTCAACGGCCCCAGGGTGTAGAACGGCGCCTCGTGGCAGACCGCGAGTTGTTTGGTCATGTTCTCGTGAATCAGGTGCATGGGCACGTGCCCCGGCCCCTCGATCATGACCTGCACGTCGTGCTTCCACGCGATTTGCGTGAGTTCACCCAGCGTCTCCAACTCGCCGAACTGGGCTTCGTCATTGGCGTCGGCCACTGCGCCGGGCCGCAGGCCGTCGCCCAGCGAGAAGGACACGTCGTACGCCTTCATGATCTCGCAGATCTCTTCGAAGTGGGTGTACAGGAAGTTTTCCTTGTGGTGCGCCAGGCACCACTTGGCCAGAATCGAGCCGCCGCGAGACACGATCCCCGCGGCGCGCGAGGCCGTCAGCGGCACGTAGCGCAGCAACACGCCCGCGTGGATGGTGAAGTAGTCCACCCCTTGCTCGGCTTGTTCGATCAGCGTGTCGCGGAAAAGCTCCCAGGTGAGTTCTTCGACTTGCCCCTCGACCTTTTCCAGGGCCTGGTAGATCGGCACGGTCCCGATCGGCACCGGCGCGTTGCGGATGATCCACTCGCGGGTTTCGTGGATGTTCTTGCCGGTGGACAGGTCCATCACCGTGTCCGACCCCCACCGGATCGCCCAGATCATCTTCTCGACTTCTTCCTCGATCGACGACGCCACCGCGGAGTTGCCGATGTTCGCGTTGATCTTGACCAGGAAGTTGCGGCCGATGATCATGGGCTCGGACTCGGGATGGTTGATGTTGGCGGGGATGATCGCCCGGCCGCGCGCCACCTCGTCGCGGACGAATTCCGGCGTGATGACCGCGGGGATACTTGCCCCCCAACTCTGGCCCGGATGTTGGTGCGCGAGGTGGCTCCGCGCGGCGCGCCCCGGGTGCTCCATCACCTCCATCAACCGCTCGCGGAGCTGGTTCTCGCGGATCGCGATGTACTCCATCTCGGGCGTGACGATGCCTTGCCGCGCGTAGTGCATCTGCGTCACGTTCATGCCCGGTTTGGCGCGCAACGGCTTGCGCAGGTTCGGGAAGCGGACATTGTCCAGGCGCACATCCTCCTCGCGCCGACGGCCGTACTCGGAGGAGACGCGAGACAACTCCTCGACGTCGCCGCGCCGCAGCACCCATGTCCGGCGCAGCGGCTCCAGCCCCCGGCGAATGTCGATGGTCGCGTGGGGGTCGGTGTAAGGCCCGGAAGGGTCGTAGACGACGATCGGCTCGTTGTGCTCGAGCGCGCCGTCCTTGGCGTGCCGGGTCGGAGATACCTGAATTTCGCGCATGGCCACGCGCACTCCGCCGAGCGATCCCTCGACGTACACCTTGCGCGACGCCGGAAACGGCGTGAGCGTCAGTCCGTTGGTCGTCACGCGCTCCGTGGCCACCGCAGCGCGACCGTTACCTGATCCGTTGTCATGGGTATTCATAGTCACCTCATCCCTGGAAGATCGACCGTGTTCGGACGGCGCGGCGCGGAACGCCGACGCCTCAGTGTCCCCGAGCGCTTCGTGCAACAAAAAAGCCGCACCAGCGATGGTGCGGCTTCGAAATACCGGTAGCCCGCTTCCCTTCGCTGGTATGATCCAGATCAGGTTCAAAGGGTTGTCCGTCAAAGACGGACTCTCAGCCCGGTCCGGGCTCCCCTAGCGCAATCGAAGCGAATTGTACGGTTGCCGGTTCGGTGAAGTCAACGGCGCCCGGTCCGGCGATTGCGGGCCAGAGTCATTCACGTCCCCATCCACGCCTTTCATCCAGATCATCCGGTGATATTGAAAACCCTTTTCAGTTGTTGTACAGTTACCCTGTCTCTCATCCGGAGAACCGTATGCCTTTGATCGCTCGACTCGTTCCCACCGTGACCCTCGTCATCGGCCTTGCCCACGCCATCGCCTCGGCGGCCGACGAGGTGGTGGTCTACAGTTCGAGGAACGAACAACTCATCAAACCCCTCTTCGACGCTTACACCAAGGAAACCGGCGTCCACGTACGGTTCATCACCGACAAGGAAGGCCCCCTCATCGAGCGCCTCAAGGCCGAGGGCTCCAACACCCCGGCGGACCTCCTGATCACGGTCGACGCGGGCAATTTGTGGTTCGCAGGCGACGAAGGCCTGCTGCGGGCGGTGGAATCCCACGCGCTGCGCGCCAACATTCCCGAGGCGTGGCGCGATCCCGACAACCGGTGGTTCGGGCTCACGGTCCGCGCGCGGACCATCGTGTACAACACGAAACGCGTCAAACCGACTGACTTGTCCTCCTACGAAGACCTCGGGACCGCCAAATGGAAGAAACGGCTCTGCTTACGCACGTCGAAAAAAGTTTATAACCAATCGCTGGTCGCGATGATGATCGCGGAGCTGGGTGAAGCCAAAACCGAGGCGATCGTCCGTTCGTGGGTCGCCAATCTCGCCACCGACGTGTTTTCCGACGACACGGCGATGATCGAGGCAATTGCCGCGGGCCAATGTGACGTCGGCATCGCCAACACCTACTACTTCGGACGGTTCAAGAGCAAACACCCCGACGCTCCTGTTGCCTTGTTCTGGCCCAATCAGGGCGATCGCGGCGTCCACGTGAACGTCTCCGGAGGCGGCGTGACCCGCCACAGCAAACGCGCCGCCGCGGCGGTTCGTCTGCTGGAATGGCTCTCGTCCCCGTCGGCGCAGAAGATCTTTACCGAGATCGACTTCGAATATCCCGCAAATCCCTCTGTCGCGCCGTCCCCGACCGTGGCGGCGTGGGGCACGTTTCGATCCGATCCCATCAATGTGTCGAAGGCCGGAGAGTTGCAGCGCGCGGCGGTGATGTTGATGGACCGGGCAGGCTACCGGTAAAGATGAGCCTGACCATCAAGGGCCATCTGCGGCGTTGCCGCTGCGCTTCCGGTGCTCACGTACGCAACCAGTACGCTGCGCTCCGGTGCTCGCGGCGCCTAGCATCTGGCCCGTTGGTGGTCAGTCTGACATGATCAACCCCCAAGACACTGTACTCACGCTGCATCAGAGACGTCCTCTGGACAAATGGCGGCTGGCGGCCTTTGCCATCGCGGCGTTGGTGACGTTTCCGCTGGTGGTGGTGTTGTCTTCCGTATTCGCGCCGGCGGACGAGGTGTGGCGCCATTTGGCGACGACCGTGTTGAGCGATTTGCTGATCAACACGGTCTGGCTCGTGGCGGGCGTTGCGGCCGGGACTGCGGTGTTGGGCGTGGGGCTGGCGTGGCTCACCGCGGTCTGCGAGTTTCCTGGGCGGCGGTTCTTTGATTGGGCGCTGATGCTGCCGCTGGCGATCCCGGCGTACGTGACCGCGTTCGTCGCAGTGGCGCTGCTGGATTACGCCGGCCCGCTCCAGACCCTCTTGCGCGCGGCGCTGCCGGAGGGCTGGGCGGTGCTGCCCCCAATCAGATCACGCGGCGGAGTCATCGTGGTCATGAGCCTGGCGCTGTATCCCTACGTGTACTTGTTGGCCCGCCAGGCGTTTCTCACCCAGGGCCGACGCGCCATGGAAGCGGCGCAAGCGCTGGGACACGGGCGCTGGGCTGGCTTTTTCCGTCTCGCCGTGCCCATGGCGAGGCCGTGGATCGTGGGTGGACTCGGGTTGGTGGTGATGGAAACGCTCGCGGACTTCGGGACGGTCTCGGTCTTCAACTACGACACCTTTACCACGGCCATCTACAAAGCGTGGTTCGGACTCTTCTCACTCACCGCCGCGGCGCAACTGGCCTCGGTGTTGATCGTCATCGTCTTCGCGGTCCTGGCCCTGGAGCAGACCTGGCGCGGCCATGCCCGGTACGCAACCGGGGCAAAGCACGACCAGCCCGCCGAGCGAATTGCGCTCTCCGGAGCCGCGGCGTGGTTGGCGTGTGTCGCCTGCGCCGGTGTGCTTGCGCTGGCGTTCGCCTTCCCGGTCGCCCGGCTCGCGACCTGGGGCGTTGCGAGGATTGCCGAGGATCTCGACGGCCGCGCCATCGGGTTTCTGTGGCACTCGGCCTTCTTGGGCACGGTGGCCGCTGCCCTCACGTGCGCCTGCGCATTGGTCCTGACCTACGCAAAACGCCACGGCAACGGGCTCGTCGCGGTGGCGACGCGCGTCGCTACGCTCGGCTATGCCCTGCCCGGTTCGGTGCTGGCGGTCGGCATTTTCATCCCCCTGGCGTGGCTCGATCGGCAGGTCGCAGTGGAATTTCAGGCCGTCCACCAGGAGTTGGGCCTGGTCATCCTCGGAACGCCGCTGGCCATGATCCTCGCCTACGTGGCGAGATTCCTGGCCGCGGGCTTCGGCCCCATCGAAAGCGCCATGCACCGCGTGACGCCAAACCTGGAAGAGGCGGCTCGCGGGCTGGGGGTCGGCGGGCGCCGGTTGCTGCAACGAGTCCACCTCCCCATCATCCGGAGCGGCGTGCTCACCGCCGCCACGCTCGTGTTCGTGGACGTGATCAAGGAAATGCCGGCCACGCTGATGACCAGGCCGTTCGGGTGGGACACGCTCTCGGTGCGCATCTTCGAGCTGACCTCGGAAGGTCAGTGGGAACAGGCCGCGCTCCCCGCGCTGGCCTTGGTCTTGGCCGGGCTACTGCCGGTGATGCTGCTCACCAGGCACGGGGCTCAAGCCTCATCGGAGTGAGCGGGGTCTAGAGCTTAAGGGGCCGGGATAATCTGGTAGACTGTACCGTTCGCCGATAAGATATATAACTCGCCGTCCGCGCCTTCGCCGAACGAGAGAATACTTCCGAGGCTTCCGAAGGCCCATTCCCGCTGTTCCGTGGCGGCGCCGTTCGCGTAGCGAAAGCTGCGCACCCACCCGTCACAGTAGTCCGCGTAGAAATACGTTCCCTGTAGCGACGGGATGGCCGCGCCGCGGTAGACAAAGCCGCCCGTGATTGAACAGCCCTCGGCATGCCCGTACTCGATAACGGGAAGCGTGAGCCCGCTCTGATCGCAGCCGCTCGACGGCTCGTAGCAGTGAAATCCCTCCATGATGTCCCACCCGTAGTTCGCGCCCGCAGTGGTGGCAGACACCACGTTGACCTCTTCCCACGCGCTCTGTCCGACGTCCGCGATATACAGACGCCCAGCGGTCCGATCAAAGGCCCAGCGCCACGGGTTTCGCAGCCCGAGCGCCCAGATCTCCCCCCGCGCCCCTGGCGTCCCCACAAACGGATTGTCGGGAGGGATCGCATACGGATCCCCGGCATCCACGTCGAGGCGCAGCAGCTTGCCGAGCAGCGTGTTCGGGTTCTGACCATTCTCGTCCGGATCGCCCCCACCGCCCCCGTCTCCGGTTCCGATGTAGAGCTTGCCATCGGTCCCGAACGCGAGCATGCCGCCGTTGTGGTTCGTTTGCGTGGAGTGCGCAACGGACAGAATCAGGTGGGCTGATCCCTCATTCGCCAGGTTCGGATCCGCGCTCACCGTGTACCGCTCGACCGTGATGTCTCCGTTCGGAGCCGTGTAGTACACGTAAAAGAAGCCATTCGCCGCGTAGGATGGGTGAAAGGCCAGCCCCAGCAACCCGCGCTCCCCGCCGCTACTGATCTGACCGACCAGATCGAGAAACGAAGTGGGAAGCAGCGCGCCGTTTTCAACGATACGAATGCGGCCGGGTTGCTCGACGATGAACAGTCTCGGGTCGAACGCCGGAGCCGTCAGGAGTAGGGGGTTGGACAAGCCGGAGACAACGGGTTCGACCCGGAGGGCAATTGGCGACTGGGTACCAGTCCCCGAGTCGTTGGGACAGGCCGTGAGCAGAAGCGCAAGACCACACACGACGCAGAGCAGAGAGCCGGATCGGCGTGGCTGCATGTTAACGTAACTTTTAACAAGCGAGGACGACTAGGTCAAGCCGATGCACTAGTCACTGCTTGGAGGGTCGCAGTCACCTCAGCCCCTGCCGAATCAAACGCGCAGGGCCTTCGCGGATAACAAATGCACGCGGTCGCGGACCGTGTAAAGACTTTAAAAGAACGTACCGATCAAAATAAAGCGAAGGGGCACCGCCAACTAGGCGGGGCCCCTTCGGCAACTGACTCTGGTTGAGATAGGCTACTCTGCTTTGGCCTTCGCCGCCTCAGCCTTTTCCTTCTTCGCGCCCTTGCCCTTCTTCTCCGGCCCGGCCGTGGTGACCTTGGGCTTCATTTCGGTCAGCTCGATCACGGCCATGGCGGCGCCGTCGCCGAGGCGTCGGCGGGATTGGAGCACGCGGGTGTAGCCGCCGGCGCGGTTCGTGAAGCGCGGGCCGATGTCGGAGAACAAAGTGCGGACTACGGATTCTTTCTGGATGAAGGCCAGCGCGCGTCGCCGAGAGGCCAGGTCGCCGCGTTTGGCCAGCGTGATCATTTTGTCGGTGAACGACCGGATCTCCTTGGCTTTCGGAACCGTGGTTTCGATCCGCTCGTGCTCCAATAGCGAGGTCACCAGCGAGCGATACAGGGCGCGCCGATGGCCGCTGTTTCGGCCCAAGGCTCGGCCGGCTTTGCGATGGCGCATGTCAGGCCACCCCCTCGGGCTTGGCTTCGGTCTCCACTCTGATCTCGGCTTCGGTGCCCTCCGGCGGAATCAAGTCTTTGATGTTCATGCCGAAGGACAGCCCCATCTCGTGGAGCAGCTCCTTGATCTCGTTGAGCGACTTGCGGCCGAAGTTCTTGGTCTTGAGCATCTCATGTTCGGTCTTTTGCACGAGGTCCGCGATGGTCTTGATGTTCGCGTTCTTGAGGCAGTTGGCCGCCCGCACCGAGAGCTCCAGCTCGTTCACGCCGCGAAACAGGTTGCGGTTCAAGTCCTTGCGCGTCTCCTCGGTCACCGGGACGGCGACCGCGTCGCCCTCGTCGAAGTTGATGAAGATTTGCATGTGATCTTTGACGATCTTGGCCGCGTGCGCCAGCGCGTCTTCCGGCGTGATGCTGCCGTCGGTCCAGATTTCCATGACCAGGCGATCGTAGTCCGTGATCCGCCCGACGCGAGCGGGCTCGACCACGAAGTTCACGCGTTTGACCGGCGGGAAGATGGCGTCGATGGGGATGGTGCCGATCGGCATGCCTTCTTCTTTGTTGCGATCGGCCGGCACGTACCCGCGCCCGAGCTTGACGGTCAACTCGGCCTTCACGTTCGCGTCTTTGTCGAGCGTCGCGATGTGGATGTCCGGCGTGAGAATCTCCACGTCGGCGTCGTGCACGATGTCTTCCCCCGTCAGTTCGCCGGGCCCGCGTTTGTTGATCGTGACCACCTTCGGCTTGTCGCCGTGCAGTTTCACGCGCAGGCGCTTGAGGTTCAAGACGACGTCGGTAACGTCCTCTTTCACGCCGGGAATCGTGGCGAACTCGTGCAACACGCCCTCGATTTTGATCGAGGTGACGGCGGCCCCGACGATGGACGACAGCAGCACGCGCCGCAGGGCGTTGCCGATCGTGGTGCCGAACCCGCGCTCGAACGGCTCCGCGGTGAACTTGCCGTACGTGTCGGTCAAGCTCTCCTTGTCGCATTCCATTTTTCGCGGCGCCTGAAAATCACTCGTTCTGATCAATGTTGTCATAGCATCATCTCCACCCTAGCCTGCATTCGCCACCGCGTCCTGCGGCTCGATCTATCGCGAGTACAGCTCGACTACGAGCTGCTCGTTGACCGGCAGGGCGATCTCTTCCTTGGTCGGGAGCTCCTTGACTCGACCGGTACAGTGGGTCTTGTCCACCTCCAGCCACGATGGAACACCGCGCCCGTCCACGCCTTCGAGCGCCTTTTGGACCGGTAACATCGACCGCGACGACTCGTGGACCGACACGGTCGCACCCGGCACGACCAGAAACGAGGGAATGTCCACCTTCTTCCCGTTGACCTGAAAATGGCCGTGCCGGACCAACTGCCTGGCCTCCCGACGCGACGACGCGAATCCCAACCGATAGACCACGTTGTCCAACCGGCGCTCGAGCAAGACCAACAGGTTCTCGCCGGTAATACCCTTCATACGCTCCGCCCGGTGAAAATACCCGCGGAACTGGCGTTCCAGCAGCCCGTAGATCCGCTTGAGCTTTTGTTTCTCGCGGAGCTGGAGGCTGTACTCGGACGTCCGCATCCGACCCTGCCCGTGTTGACCCGGGGGGTAACTCCGACGGTCCACCGCGCACTTGTCCGAGTAACAGCGCGTTCCCTTGAGAAACAACTTCGTGCCCTCGCGACGGCACAGCCGGCACACCGGCCCTAAATATCGTCCCACTTGGTCTTCTCCTTAAACTCGGCGGCGTTTCGGCGGCCGACACCCATTATGCGGGATCGGCGTCACGTCCCGAATAAGATTGATCTTGAGGCCGGCCACCTGCAACGCCCGGATCGCGGATTCGCGACCCGATCCCGGCCCCTTGACGTACACGTCCACTTGCCGCATCCCGTGTTCCATGGCTTTTTTGGCGGCCGCGTCCGCGGCCCGCTGCGCGGCGAACGGGGTGCTCTTGCGAGACCCCTTAAACCCCTGGTTGCCCGCGCTGGCCCAGACCACCACGTTGCCGGCCAGATCGGTCAGGGTGACGATCGTATTGTTGAACGAAGCCTGCACGTGCGCCACGCCCGTTTGCACGTGTTTGCGTTCCTTCTTTTTGCCGACTTTCTTATTGACCATACTCCCCCTCGCATCCTCGCTCGCGCACCGTCTCGTCACGGACGGGCGTACAGCCGTACGCCCCTACTTTTCTTTTTTCTTCGCGCCGATCCCGCGTCGGTTCGGTCCCTTCCGGGTCTTGGCGTTGGTGTGCGTTCGCTGACCCCGAACCGGGAGGCCGCGGCGGTGACGCAGCCCACGATAACACCCGATGTCCATCAGACGCTTGATGTTCATCGCCGTCTCGCGGCGGAGATCCCCCTCCACCTTGTACTCGCGGTCGACGATGTCCCTCAGGCGGACCACCTCGCCTTCCTGGAGGGCCTTGACCCGCGTGGCGGGATCCACGTTCGCCTGCCGCAAAATCTTGAGCGCCGAGGACCGACCGATGCCGTAGATCGCGGTCAACCCGATCTCGACCCGCTTGTCCCGCGGCAAATCAATTCCAGCGATACGCGCCATATCTTCTCCTAAATACTAGTCTCGAAATCCATCAGCCTGTTCAGGAACGCGCCAGATGCAAGGCGGAGTGAGCACCGCACCGCAGCGTACTCGGTATGTACGTGAGGAGCGGATGCGCAGCGACAACGCCGCAGATGGCCGTTCATGGACAGGCTCCTACCCTTGTCGCTGTTTGTGCCGCGGGTTCTCGCAAATTACGCGAACGACTCCGCGACGCTTGATGATCTTGCACTTCGCACAAATCGTTTTAATCGATGATCGCACTTTCATGCCGGTTCCCCCACTACTTGCTGAAACGGTACGTGATGCGTCCCCTGGTCAGATCGTACTGCGACAATTCGACCGTGACCTTGTCCCCGGGGAGGATCTTGATATAGTGCATCCGCATCTTCCCGGAAATATGCGCCAACACCTTGTGGCCGTTCTCCAGCGCCACCCGGAACATGGCGTTGGGGAGGGGTTCGACAATCGTCCCCTGCACTTCGATTGTATCTTCCTTCGCCATCGTCTCCGTTACGCCGCGCGCGTCAGCACTTTCGGGCCTTCGGCGGTCAGGGCGATGGTGTGCTCGAAGTGCGCCGACAGCTTCCGGTCTCTGGTCACCACGGTCCACCGATCGGCCAACACCTCCACTTCGCTCCCACCGACGTTGACCATCGGCTCGATCGCCAACACCAATCCCTGTTTGAGCCGAGGCCCCTCCCCGGGTTTTCCGAAGTTCGGCACCTGCGGATCCTCGTGGAGACTCCGGCCGATGCCGTGGCCCACGAAATCAGTCACCACGGAGTACCCTTCACGCTCGGCCACCGACTGGATCGCGTGCGAGACATCGGACAACCGATTGCCCACGTTCACCTGCGCCAACCCGGCGTCCAAGGCATCTTCCGTGACGCGGATGAGCCGAGCCGCCTCCTCCGAAATCTGGCCGACCGGCAAGGTCACCGCCGCGTCGCCGTGATACCCTTCGACAATCGCGCCCACGTCCACGCCGATAATGTCGCCTTCCTCGAGCCGTTTCTGCGGCGACGGGATGCCGTGCACCACCTCTTCGTTCACCGAGGTGCACAACGTCGCCGGGAATCCCCGGTACCCCTTGAACGCGGGCCGTGCGCCCTCACGCACGATGAAATCCTCGGCCCAGCGATCCAGTTCGGCGGTGGTGACGCCGGGCTTGACCCGTTCACGGAGGAACGCGATGGTCGATGCCACGACCCGACTGGCTTGGGCGATCAGTTCGATCTCCTGCGGTGTCTTCAAGATGATCATACCGCCCGCGGCGAGAGCAGCGCCGCCTCAACGCGCGCCGCGACCTGCTCGATCGGCGCCGAGCCGTCGATCATCGTCAACAGGCCGCGCGCTTGATAATACGCCAGGAGCGGCGCGGTTTCACGCTCGTACACCGCCAATCGTTTCCGTATCGTCTCCTCGCGGTCGTCGTCACGCTGGATGAGTTCGGTTCCGCACGCCCCACATCGGGTCCCTTGCGGCGACGGGTCGTATTTCACGTGATACACCCTCCCGCATTTCGGACACCCGCGTCGGCCGGACAGACGATCCACGATCAGGTCGGCCCCCGCTTGAAACGCGACCGCGCGGTCCAGCCGTTCGCCGCGCGACGCGAGCATCGCGTCCAGCGCTTCCGCCTGGGGAATCGTCCGCGGAAATCCGTCCAAGAGATACCCCGGCTTGGTGTCGTCGGCTTTCAGGCGCTCGGCCAGCATCCCGATCACGACTTCATCGGGCACCAATGCGCCAGCCTCCATAAACGTCTTGGCCTGACGGCCCAACGGCGTATTGTTGCGCACCGCTTCCCGCAGCACGTCGCCGGTGGAGATCTTCGCGATCCCCTGCGCCGCGGCCAACCGTTGCGCCTGCGTGCCCTTGCCCACCCCCGGGGGGCCGATAAAGACCACCCTCACCGCTACCCGCTGCGGCCCTTGAGCCGCCCCTTCCGCATAAAGCCTTCGTAGTTTCTGGTGATCATGTGGGTCTCGATCTGCTGCGCGGTGTCGAGGCCCACTCCAACGACGATCAGCAGCGACGTGCCGCCGAAGAAGAACGGCAGCCCGGCTTGATAGATCAACAACTCCGGAATCACGCAGACGACGGCGAGGTAAATCGACCCGGCAAACGTCACGCGGGTCAGCACCCGGTAAATGTAGTCCGACGTCTTCTGCCCCGGTCTGATCCCGGGAATGAACCCGCCGTACTTTTTCATGTTGTCCGCCATGTCCACCGGATTCAAGACCACCGCGGTGTAAAAGAACGCGAAAAAGATGATCAACCCGACGTACAACACCGTGTACAACGCCGAACCCGGCGCCAGTTGCTGCGAGAGGCTCTGCACCCACGCGATCTGGATGAACCCCGCGATCGTGGCCGGAAACGCGATCAGGCTCGACGCGAAGATCGGCGGGATCACGCCCGCGGTATTGATCTTGAGCGGAATGTGCGTGTTCTGTCCCCCATAGACCCGACGTCCCACCACCCGTTTGGCGTACTGCACCGGCACCTTTCGCCGCCCGCTTTCCAGGAACACGATCGCCGCGGTCACGCCCACCATCATGACGGCCAGCGCGATCAGGAACACGCTGCTCAACTGCCCCGTGTCCCACAGGTTATAGGTGTTGATGAGCGCGCTGGGAATGTTCGCCACGATCCCCGCGAAGATGATCAACGAAATCCCGTTCCCGATGCCGCGTTCGGTGATCTGCTCTCCGAGCCACATGAGAAAGGCCGTGCCCGCCGTGATGGTGATCATGGTCATCAGGCGGAACGACCAGCCCGGTTGCTGTACGAACACCCCGCCGTTCATCTTCTCCAACCCCACGGCGATGCCGAACGATTGAATAAGGCCGATGCCGATGGTCCCGTACCGCGTGTACTGGATGATCTTCTTGCGCCCCCGCTCCCCCTCCTTCGCCAACTTGGTCAGGGCCGGCACCACCACCGTCAACAACTGCAGGATGATGGAGGCCGAAATGTACGGCATGATCCCCAGGGCCACGATGGTGACTCTGGCCAGCGCGCCGCCGGAGAACATGTCCAGAAAACCCATCAGGGCGCCGCCTTCCTGATGGAGGAACTTGCTCAGTTCTTCGCCGTTGATACCCGGGGTCGGCACGTGCGCCGCGACGCGGTACACGGCCAGCATCGCCAACGTGAAGAAAATCCGCTGGCGCAGCTCCGGAATCTTGAAGACGTTCTGGAGATTCGTGACGAGCCGTTCGAACACGCGGTCGTCCCTTCTCAGTGCCGCGGCAAGGCTTCGATAACCACCGCCTTTCCACCAGCCGCTTCGATCTTCTCCTTTGCGCGCCGGCTGAACGCGTGCGCCTGGATCGTCAGCGGAGCGGCCAGCGTCCCGTCTCCGAGAATCTTGACCGTCGCGGCCGACGCCTTGATCACGCCGGCGGCCTTCAGTCGTTCGGGCGTGACCGCGTCGGTCGCGTCGAAGCCCGCCAGTCGATCAAGGTTCACGACCGACGGCGCCTCGCGAAAAATATTCACGAACCCGCGCTTCGGCGCGCGGCGGATCATCGGATTCTGGCCGCCTTCGAATCCCGGAGCCTTCGTCCCGCCGGAACGGGCGCCCTGCCCCTTGTGGCCCTTGGTCGAGGTCTTGCCGTGACCGGAACCGATGCCGCGGCCGATCCGCTTTTCTTTCTTCTTCGCGCCCCGCGCAGGAGCGAGCTGATCCAGCCGAATCATGACCGTCCTTCGGTGTGGGGTTCGACCAGGACCATATGCGAGATCGCGGCCACCATCCCCCGAATGGCCGGATTGTCCGGTCGGATCACCGTCTGTTGCAGCTTACGAAATCCCAACCCCTTGACGATGGCTTTGTGCTTCGCCGGGCGGCCGATCGGGCTTCTCACCAGAGTGATGGCCAGGCGGGAACCCGTTGGTGTCGTCGCCGGCGTTGCGCTCGGAGTTTGCGGACCCATCACGCTCCCACCTCGGCCGGCTCGACCGCCCGCACGCCCCGCATCCTCGTGAGCGTGTCCGGGTCGCGCAGCGCCGTCAGACCGTTGAGCGTGGCCTTGACCACGTTGTAGGGATTCCCGCTCCCCAACGACTTGCAGAGGATATTCCGAATCCCGGAGATCTCCATTACCGAACGCACGGCGCCGCCCGCGATAATTCCCGTTCCCTCCGCGGCGGGCTTCATCATGATCCGTTCGGCCCCGCACCGCCCGACGATCTCGTACGGGATGGTATCGTCTTTGATCGGCACTCGCACCAGGCTTTTCTTGGCGTGCTCGACGGCCTTGCGGATCGCCTCAGGGACTTCCGCGGCCTTGCCTTTGCCCACACCGACGTACCCCTGGCCGTCGCCGACCACAACGATCGCCGCAAAACTGAACCGCTTGCCGCCCTTCACCACCTTGGCCACACGGTTGATATACACGACCTTGTCCTTTAAGGTCAGCTCATCCGGATTGACACGTTCCAACCGTCAGCCCTCCTAGAATTGCAATCCCGCTTCACGCGCGGCGTCCGCAAGCGCTTTGAGCCTGCCGTGATACAGGTAGCCCCCGCGATCAAAAACCACCGCCACCACGTTCGCCGCCTTGGCGCGCTCAGCCACCGCCGCACCCAGGGCCTTCGCCGCCTCGATCGAGTTGTGTTTCACCCGCTCGCGAATCGAGGGTTCCAGCGTGGAGGCCGAGACCACGGTCCGCCCATCGAGGTCGTCGATGATTTGACAGTACAGATAGCGATTGCTTCGGAACACCGACAACCGCAGACGGCTCTTGGTGCCGATCACCCGCTTCCGCACGCGACGGTGTCTGCGCTGGCGGGCCTCGACTTTATCTTTGGCATTTGTGCTCATCGTTCGATCATCTCAGGACGCCCTCCGGCGCCGACAGGTCCTACTTGCCGGTCTTTCCTTCCTTGCGGATGATGTGTTCGCCCGCGTACTTGACGCCCTTGCCCTTGTAGGGCTCGGGCTTTCGCATCGCCCGAATCTTGGCCGCGGCCTGGCCGAGCACGTACTTGTCGATTCCCTTCAGCGTGACTGTGGTCTGTTTGTCGACCGCCGCGTCGATCCCCGCTGGCAACGGAAACTCGATCTGGTGCGTGTGCCCCAGGCTCAGGAGCAGCTTCTTGCCCTGCAGTTGGGCGCGGTACCCCACGCCGCTGATCTCCAGCACCCGTTCATACCCCTGGGTCACGCCCTCGACCATGTTCTTGATCTCGTTCCTGACCGTGCCGTGGAGGGAGCGGTCGGTCTTCTCGTCGGTGGAGCGGCCTACTCGGATCTGGCCGTTCTCCACCTGAACCGACACCCGCGGGTGGATCGTCTTGGAAAGCTCGCCCTTCGGGCCTTTCACCCGGACGAGGCCTCCCGCGACCTTCACGTCGACCCCCTTGGGAACCGCCAACTCTTTACGCCCGATCCTCGACATGGCTCACCACACGTAACACAATACCTCTCCGCCGACCTTGGCCTGCCGAGATTGCTTGTCGGTCAGGACCCCACGGTTGGTGGAGAGGACCGCGATCCCGTAACCGCCTTTGACCTGCGGGATGCGGTCGTAACCCACGTACACGCGCCGACCGGGGGTGCTCACGCGTTCGATCCCCGCGATCACCGGCTCTTCTTCGTTGAGGTATTTCAGCTCGATCTTGAGCGCCTGTCGCCCCTCGTGAGACACCAAACGCGCATCGCGAACAAAGCCTTCCTCTTTGAGCAGGCGGGCGATCTCGCGTTTGATCCGAGACGCCGGGATGAGGACGGACTCGTGACGTCGCATCATCGCGTTGCGAATACGCGTCAACATGTCGGCGATGGGATCGGTCATACTCATCGAAACATTACTCCTTCGTTTTTCCGTTCCCCGATTCCCCGATTCGCCGGTTTACCGGTTCTGGTCTTCATCTACCAGCTCGCCTTCACCACGCCGGGGATATCCCCCCGCAGGCTGAAGTTGCGGAAGCAGATCCGGCAGAGGGCGAATTTTCTCATGTAGCCCCGCACGCGGCCGCAGGACCGGCAGCGATGGTACTGGCGAACCGCGAATTTTTGCGGCTGGAGGGATTTATGGATGATTGCCTTGCGTGCCATGGGTCTCCTTCGATCAGCTCTGCGGTCAGTTCCTGAACGGCATGCCGAGGTGTTTGAGCAGGGCCTTGGCTTCCGCATCGGTCTTGGCGGTGGTTACGATCGTCACATCCATGCCGTGAATCGCGCTGATCTCGTCGTATTTGATCTCGGGGAAAATCAGCTGCTCCTTGACACCCAGCGTGTAGTTGCCCCGCCCGTCGAACGATCGCCCCAGCACGCCGCGAAAATCGCGGATGCGCGGGAGCGCCACGTGCAGCAGGCGCTCGAGGAACTCCCACATGCGCTGGCCCCGCATCGTCACCTTGCACCCGATGGACATGCCCTGGCGCAGCTTGAACCCGGCGATGGATTTGCGCGCCTTGGTGATCATGGGACGTTGTCCCGTGATTTGGGCCACCTCGCCCATCGCGGCTTCCAGCAGCTTACCGTTGGAGGTGGCCTCGCCCATCCCGACGTTGAGCACGACCTTTTCCAGTCGCGGCACCTGCATCGGGTTCTTGTAGGCGAATTCCTTCATCAGCAGCGGCACCACTTCTTCTTGGTAACGCGTGCGAAGGGGCGGTACTTCGGTGGTCGAGGTCTTTGCCATCGCTAGCCCTTATCCACGATCTCTCCGCACCGCTTGCAGCGGCGGAGCCGTCGCCCACCATCGAGCAGCGCGACCCCGAGCCTGGCGGGTTTGGCGCAGTGTGGACACACCACCATCACCTTCGCGAGCGCGAGCGCGCCTTCCTTTTCCACGATGCCGCCCTTGCTCGAGCGGCCGGGCTTGGTGTGGCGTTTGATCAGGTTGAGTTTTTCCACCACCACCTTGGACTGGGCCGGCATCACGTGCAGGACCTTGCCCTGCTTCCCGCGTTCTTTGCCGGCCAGGATCACCACGGTGTCGCCCTTCTTGATCCGCGCCTTCGTGGGCATTGCTTCAATCGACTTGAGTGTCGTCCCGATCATCTACAACACCTCGGGCGCCAACGAAATGATCTTCATGAACTTCTTCCATCTCAATTCTCGGGCGACCGGCCCGAAGATTCGGGTGCCGATCGGTTCGCCCTGGGCGTTGATCAGCACCGCGGCGTTGCGGTCGAATTTGATGTAGGAACCGTCCTCCCGACGCACGCCTTTGACGGTACGAACCACCACCGCCTTCACCACCTCCCCCTTCTTGACGCTGCCCTGGGGAATGGCTTCTTTGACCGTGACCGTGATCACGTCGCCGATCGTGGCGTACCGGCGCTTGGACCCGCCGAAGACGTGAAAACACATCACCTTCTTCGCGCCCGAATTGTCGGCGACATCGAGCATGGTGTAAATCTGGATCATGACGCCGTCGGCTCCTGGGCGGCCTTCCCGATTTCCACGGCCCGTTCGAGGATCGAAACCACCCGCCAGCGCTTGCGCTTGGACAACGGACGCGTCTCCGATAGTCGGACCAGGTCCCCCACGCCGCAGTTCCGGTCGTCGTGAGCCATGTAACGGGTGCTCCGTCGGACCACCTTCTTATACTGCGGGTGAACGATCGTCCACTCGACCGCGACCACCACGGTCTTCTGCATCTTATTGCTCACGACCCGCCCCACCACCGATTTGGGTGTGTTGGAGCGATCCTTCGTGGGCTCCGCGCGGGGCCTCATGGTTTCGGCGTTCTTGGCCATGGTCATTTGGCGCCCGTGCGGCCCAACTCGCGGGCAATGGTTTTCACCCGCGCGACCTCGCGCCGGACGGCCTTGAACCGAGCCGGGCTCTCCACCCGGCCGGTCGCGTTCTGCACGCGCAGATGGAACAATTCTTTCTTGAGATCCCGCACCTTCTGCGCGAGTTCTTCGCTTGTCAGGCCTCGGAGGTCCTTCACGTCGGTCGCCATCGCTACACCTCCGCTCCGCGCTCGATGAACCTGGTCGCGATCGGGAGCTTGAACGCGGCGAGCCGGAACGCGGCCTTGGCCACGTCTTGCGTCACCCCTTCCATCTCATAGAGGATCCGGCCCGGCTTGACCACGCAAACCCACAGCTCGGGATTGCCCTTGCCTTTTCCCATCCGGGTTTCCGCGGGCTTCTTGCTGATGGGCTTGTCGGGGAAAACGCGGATCCAGATCCGTCCGCCGCGCTTGACGTACCGGGTCATGGCGATGCGCGCCGCCTCGATTTGCCGCGCGGTGACCCATCCCGGTTCCATCGCCTTGAGGCCGAAGTCCCCGAACGCCAGCGCTGCGCCGCGATAGGCCTTGCCGTTCATGCGGCCCTTTTGCATCTTGCGGTATTTGACTTTCTTGGGGCTAAGCATGGGCCTTCATCCCCCGCTCATCAGCGACCGCGAGCGCGGCTCCCGGCGCCAGTTCGCCCCGGTAAATCCAGACTTTCACGCCGATCTGACCGTAGGTGGTTTTGGCCTCGGCCAGGCCGTAGTCGATATCGGCGCGCAGGGTGTGCAGGGGAACCCGCCCCTCGCGGTACCACTCCGTCCGTGCGATTTCGCCGCCGCCCAATCGACCCGCACACGCGACCCTGATGCCCTTGGCGCCCAAACGGAGCGCGGAGACCACCGCCTTCTTCATCGCGCGACGAAAGGCGATGCGCTTCTCCAATTGAAGGGCGATATTCTCGGCCACCAGTTGCGCGTCCACTTCGGGTTTCTTGATCTCCCGGATGTTGATCGCCACCTGGCGTTTGGTCAGCGCTTCGATCTCCGCCTTGAGCTTGTCCACCTCGGCCCCTTTTCGTCCGATGATGATCCCGGGTCTTGAGGTGTGCAGGTTGATCCGGAGTTGGTTGCCCGACCGCTCGATTTCGATCCGCGAGATCCCGGCGTGGTACAGCTTGCCTTTGACGATCTTGCGGACCTTGAGGTCTTCGTGCAAGAGCGCGGCGAACTCCTTGCCCGCGAACCAACGCGAGTTCCACGACTTGATGTAACCCAATCGGAAACCGATCGGGTGGACCTTATGCCCCACGGTGCTCCGCTCCCTTCGCTGTGCCGGTCGCCGCCGCGCGCCGCGCGGGACGCGGTTTCGGCGTGACGACGACGGTGATGTGGCTCATCCGTTTGTGGATCGCGTGCGCGCGTCCCTGCGGCGCCGGCTGGATCCGCTTGAGCGTCGGACCCTGATCAACCACCGCGTGGCTCACCACCAAGTCGTCCACGTCGCCGATGTCCCGATTTTCCGCGTTCGCGATGGCTGACCGCAGCACCTTTTCGACCACGCGAGCCGCGCCCCTCGAGGTGAACTTCAGCACCGAGAGCGCGTCTCCCGCGCGCTTGCCGCGGATCAGATCGATCACGCTTCGCGCCTTGCGGGGGGCGATCCGTACGAACTTGAGGACCGCTTTTGCCTCTGCCATGGTATCCGCCGTTCCTCTCTTCGCCGCGCGCTACTTCGGCGCCGTCGCCTTCTCCGTCTTGGCCGCGCCGTGGCCTTTGAAGAGCCGCGTGGGCGCGAACTCCCCGAGCTTGTGCCCGACCAGATTCTCGGTCACGTACACCGGGATGAACTTCTTGCCGTTGTGAACCGCCAAGGTGTGTCCCAACATCTCCGGCACGATGGTCGACCGGCGCGACCACGTTTTGATGATCTTTTTGTCCCTGGCCTGGTTGAGTTTTTCGATCTTGGCCATCAAGCTGGCGTCGACGAACGGGCCTTTCTTGACTGATCTCGGCATAGCTCGCTACGTCCTCTTCTTGATGATGAACCGCGTCGTGTCCTTCCGGCGCCTGGTCTTGAACCCCTTGGCGAGCTGACCCCAGGGGGACACCGGATGGGGATTGCCTTGCCCGGCCTTCCCCTCGCCGCCGCCGTGCGGGTGGTCAACGGGGTTCATCGCCACCCCCCGGACCGTCGGACGACGCCCCAACCATCGGGAGCGTCCGGCCTTGCCGATCGACACGTTTTCGTGATCGAGATTGCCGACCTGACCGACCGTGGCCATACACGCGGCGCTGATCAATCGAACCTCTCCGGAGCCCAACCGCACCTGGGCATACCGCTCATCCCTGGCCATCAACTGCGCCACCGTGCCCGCGCTACGGGCCAGTTGGCCGCCTTTGCCCGGCCGCATTTCGATGTTGTGGATCTGCGTCCCCACCGTGATCTTGGACAGCGGGAGCGCGTTGCCCACTCGGATCTCGGCGTTCGGACCCGACATCACGGTACTCCCCACGGTCAGGCCGAGCGGCGCCAAGATGTAGCGCTTCTCCCCGTCGCGGTAGTTCAGCAGCGCGATCCGGGCGGAACGATTCGGATCGTACTCGATGGACGCCACCGTCGCCGGAATGTCCGGCTTATCCCGCTTGAAGTCGATGAGCCGGAACGCACGTTTGTGACCGCCGCCCCGGTGCCGCACCGTCATCTTCCCGACGTTGTTGCGTCCGCCCGACGGGGAACGCGACACCACCAGCGATTTTTCCGGACGCCGTTTGGTGAGCTCTTCGAACGTCGAACACGTCATCGCGCGTCGCCCCGGGGAGGTGGGCTTGTATCCCTTTATCGCCATAATGACACCGTTTCTGTCTGTGAGCCCGCGCAGGAAGGGTCAGATGCAAGGCGGAGCGAGCACCGGAGCGGAGCGTACTGGGTGCGTACGTGAGCACCGGGTGCGCAGCGACAACGCAGCAGATGACCCTTCATCCGCGGGCTCCTATCCTCCCTCGAACAGGTCGAGCTTCTGACCCGGCTTCAACGTCACGATCCCCTTCTTCCACGACGGTTCTCGCCCTTCGAATCGCCCGAGCCGCTTGGTTTTGCCCCGCACGTTGACGATGTTGACCGACGCCACCTTGACCTTCAGCGCTTCTTCGACCGCCTTCTTCACTTCCGACTTGTTGGCCCGAGACGAGACCATGAACGAGATCTGGTTGTGCTCTTCGCGCAAGCGCGTGCTTTTTTCCGTCAGGAGCGGAGCAATCAAAATATCGTGGGGATCGACCCGCAAACCCGGGGCGTTTCCGGTCGCGGCCTTGGGCGTCGCCTTTCGCGGCGCCGCGCTCATGACCACGCCTCCGCCAAACGGCCGAGATCAGGTTGCATCAGCACCACGTGGTGATGCGCCAGCACATCGTAGACGTTGAGTCCCGGGACGTCGACCACGGTGACGCGGCCCAGGTTCGCGCTGGCCCGCCGGATCCATCCATCGGCGTCGCGGTGAACGATCAACACCCGGCCGTCCAACCCCAAGGCCTCGAGTAGTCCCGCCATCAGCTTGGTCTTGGGCTCGGCCAACGCCAACTGGTCGAGCACCACCACCTGGTCCTGCACCACCTTGGCACTCATCGCTCCTGCCAGCGCGGCGCGCGCTTTCTTGCGCGGAAACGCATAACCATAGTCTCTGGGCGTGGGACCGAACACGGTGCCGCCCTTTCGCCACAGCGGCGAGCGGATCGACCCCGCACGCGCCCGGCCCGTCCCCTTTTGTTTCCACGGCTTGCGCCCGGTTCCGCTCACTTCACCGCGCTCTTTGGTATCAGCGGTTCCCTGTCGGCGCGAGGCCAACTGCATGGTCACCGCCTCGTGGAGCAGCGCGCGATTGGGCTCCGAGGTAAACAACCGCCCCGTCAGCTCGATGCGCCCGACAGTCTCGTTCTTCGCGTTCAAGACCGACACGACTCGTGCACCCGAGGCCGAAATCTCGACCGCCGGCCTGGTGACGGGAACAGCGACCTTCGGGGCCTTCGGGGCCGCCGGAGGTGCGGTTTGCTTCTTGGATGGCTCGCGTGGCGCGACGCGGGTCGGACGCGCGGCGGCTTTGGGCTTTGCAGCCGCCTTGGCAATGGGTTTGCGTGCCTTGGTCGCTGGCGGCTTGGAACGCGCCGAGGACGCGGGCTTCGCCTTCCCGGCCCTCCCCTTGCTTCCCTTGCTCGGCGTCATGCCCCCCCTCCGGCAGACGCGACGCGCCGAATCTCCACCACCGAGCCGGTTGGACCGGGGATCGCGCCCCGCAACAACACGAGGTTCTCCTCGGCCCGCACGTCGATCACCTCGAGGCCCTTGACGGTGACGCGCTCCGCGCCCATGTGGCCGGGCAGCCGCTTGCCCTTGAACACACGCGACGGAAACGAACTCGCCCCGATGGATCCGGGTTGCCGATGAAACATCGAGCCGTGAGTCGCGGGACCGCCTGAAAAGTGGTGGCGCTTCATGACGCCGGCAAATCCCTTGCCTTTCGAAATCCCGCTGACCGAAACCCACTCGCCCTTTTGCAGCGCCTCCGCGCTGACGGTCTGGCCCACTTCGACGCCCTGGCCATCGGTCGGGAACTCGCGAAGGTGATACGCCGGCGGCACATTGGCCTTCTTGTAGTGACCGCGCAGCGGTTGATTCGCCCGACTTTCTTTCTTCGGATCAAACGAGAGCTGCACCGCCCGGTACCCATCGGTCTCAGGAGTCTTGACCTGTACGACTCGACACGGGCCGGCCTGGACCACGGTCACGGGAATCAACCGCCCGTTCTCCCCGAACACCTGGGTCATGCCGAGTTTGCGACCGAGCAATCCGCCAATCACAACTTGATCTCCACGTGGACACCGGCCGCGAGGTTGAGCTTCATCAGCGCGTCCACGGTTTCCGGCGACGGTTCCATGATTTCGATCAACCGCTTGTGCGTGCGGATCTCGAATTGTTCGCGCGACTTTTTGTCCACGTGCGGCGAACGGAGCACCGTGTACCGGTTGATCCGGGTCGGCAACGGCACCGGGCCTGAAATCTTCGCGCCCGTGCGCTTGGCCGTCTCCACGATCTCCACCACGGATTGATCGAGCACGCGATAGTCATATCCCTTCAGCCTGATCCGAATTTTTTGATTTGCGACAACCATGTCGTCTTGTTCTTTCTTTCCCCGGAGCCTGTTCAGGAATGCGTCAGATGCAAGGCGCCGCGAGACCCGGATCCTGTAGGGGCGTATTGCAATACGCCCCTACGAATGACGCGAGGACCGGAAGCGCAGCGGCAACGACGCAGATGACCGCTCATGGACAGGCGCCTCACGCGATGATCCCGGTGATGACGCCGGCGCCCACGGTCCGGCCGCCCTCCCGGATCGCAAAGCGCAACCCCTCTTCCATCGCGATCGGCGTGATCAGCTCCACGTCCATCCGCACGTTGTCCCCCGGCATCACCATCTCCACGCCTTCCGGCAGCTTTGCCACCCCCGTCACGTCCGTGGTCCGAAAGTAGAACTGCGGCCGGTACCCGTTGAAGAACGGCGTGTGCCGCCCCCCTTCTTCTTTGGTCAAGATGTACGCTTCGGCCTTGAATTTGGTGTGCGGCGTGATGCTCCCCGGCTTGGCCAACACCATCCCCCGCTCCACTTCTTCTTTCTTGGTCCCCCGCAAGAGGATCCCCACGTTGTCGCCCGCTTGCCCCTGGTCGAGCACTTTGCGGAACATCTCCACGCCCGTGACCACGGTCTTCTGCGTGGCTTTGATCCCCACGATCTCGATCTCATCGCCCACTTTGACGACGCCCCGCTCGATCCGCCCCGTCACCACGGTGCCCCGCCCCGAGATCGAGAAGACGTCTTCCACGCTCATCTGGAAGGGCTTGTCGATGTCGCGTTTGGGCGTCGGGATGTAGGTGTCCACGTTCTCCATCAATTTGAGGATCGCCGGCGCGCCCAGCGGCCCTTGGTCCCCTTCCAATGCTTTGAGCGCGCTGCCCGCCACGAACGGGATCTGATCCCCCGGAAATTCGTATTTTTTGAGCAGCTCGCGCACTTCCAGCTCGACCAGGTCCAACAGCTCTTTGTCGTCGACCATGTCGGCTTTGTTTAAAAACACGACGATGTAGGGCACGCCCACTTGCCGCGCCAACAGGATGTGCTCGCGCGTTTGCGGCATCGGCCCGTCCGCCGCGCTGACCACCAGGATCGCGCCGTCCATCTGCGCCGCCCCGGTGATCATGTTCTTGACGTAGTCCGCGTGCCCCGGGCAGTCCACGTGCGCGTAGTGCCGGTTGTCGGTCTGGTATTCTACGTGCGCGATCGCGATGGTGATCCCCCGCTCTTTCTCTTCCGGCGCTTTGTCGATCTGGTCGTACGCCATGAATTCCGCCAGCTTCTTCTCCGCCAGCACTTTGGTGATCGCCGCCGTCAACGTCGTCTTCCCGTGGTCCACGTGCCCGATCGTCCCGATGTTCAGGTGCGGCTTCGTCCGCTCAAATTTCGCTTTCGCCATGTGCGTCTCCCTTAACCCCGGTTCTCATTCAAGCGGGGCTTACTGAATGCTTCGGCCAGTTGAGCCCGTTCAGGGATGGCCAGATGCCAGGCGGAGCGAGCACCGGAGCGCAGCGTACTGGGTGCGTACGTGAGCACCGAAGCGCAGCGACAACGCCGCAGATGGCCATTCATGGACGGGCTCCTACCCACCCTGCACCTTCGCAACGATCTGATCGGCAATCGGTTTCGGCACCATGTCGTAGTGCGCGAACTGCATGGTAAAGGTGCCGCGACCCTGGGTCTTGGACCGCAGATCGGTGGCGTAGCCGAACATCTCGGCCAGCGGCACCTCGGCGGTGATGACCTGCGCCGACCCCCTCGCCTTCATCCCTTGAATCTTGCCGCGCCGCGAGTTGAGATCACCGATCACGTCCCCCATATAATCCTCGGGCACGATCACTTCCAGCGACATGATCGGCTCCAGCAACACGGGATTCGCCTTTTTCGCGGCCTCCTTGAAACCCATCGAGCCCGCGATCTTGAACGCCATTTCCGACGAGTCCACGTCGTGGTACGAGCCGTCGACGATCCTCACCTTGATGTCCACCATGGGATAGCCCGCGACCACGCCGTTTTCCATGGCCTCGCGCACCCCTTTTTCCACGGCGGGAATATACTCCCTAGGGACTCTTCCGCCCACGATCTTGTTTTCGAACTCAAAGCCCTTGCCAGGTTCCTGGGGCTCGATCTCCAAGACCACGTGCCCATACTGCCCGCGCCCGCCGGTCTGCCGGATATATTTGCCTTCCGCCCCCGACGCCGTTCGGATCGTCTCCCGGAACGCCACCTGGGGTTTGCCGACGTTGGTTTCGACCTTGAACTCCCGCTTCAGACGATCGACGATGATCTCCAGATGCAACTCCCCCATCCCGGCGATGAGCGTTTGCATGGTCTCTTCGTCGGTCGAAACCCGCAGCGAGGGATCCTCTTGCGCGAGCTTCTGGAGGGCGAGCCCCATCTTTTCTTGATCCGGTTTGGTCTTGGGCTCGATCGCCATCTGGATCACCGGTTCGGGGAACTTCATCACTTCGAGCAGAACCGGATGATCCTCGTCGCAGAGCGTGTCACCGGTGGTGGCGCCCTTGAGTCCCACCGCCGCGCCGATCTCTCCGGCGTACATCTCCTTGACCTCTTCGCGTTTGTTGGCGTGCATCTTGAGAATGCGCCCGATCCGTTCCTTGCTGTCCTTGGTCGCGTTGTAGATGTACGAGCCCGATTTCAAGATGCCCGAGTAGACGCGGAAAAAGGTGAGCTGCCCCACGAACGGATCGGTCATGATCTTAAAAGCCAGTGCCGAAAATTTTTCGTTGTCGTCGGGACGACGCGTGACCTCCTGCTGGGTCTTCATGTCGACCCCGGTCACCGGCGGAATGTCCAAGGGCGACGGCAAGTAGTCCACCACGGCATCCAAGAGCAACTGCACGCCCTTATTCTTAAATGAGGCGCCGCAGAGGACCGGGACGACCTTCATATCAAGCACGCCCTTGCGGATCGCGGCCTTCAGTTCCTCAACCGTCGGCGACTCGCCGGCGAGATACCGCTCCATCACGGTCTCATCGCAATCCGCGAGCGCCTCGATCATCTTCTCCCGATACTCGTGCGCTTGGTCTTTGAGATCCCCCGGGATCTCGTCCACGACGAACTTCGCTCCGAGCGTTTCGTCGTCGAAAAAGACCCCTTTCATAGTGAGCAGGTCGACCGGGCCTCGGAACGTGCTCTCCTTTCCAATGGGGAGCTGAAGGCAGACCGGGCGAACTCCCAGCCGGTCCACCAACGACTGCACGCTCGCGAAGAAATCAGCCCCGATCCGGTCCATCTTGTTCATGAACGCGATGCGGGGCACGCGATACTTGTCCGCCTGTCGCCAGACGGTTTCGGACTGCGGCTCCACCCCTTGCACCGAGTCGAACACCGCAACCGCGCCGTCCAACACCCGCAGGGAGCGCTCGACTTCGATCGTGAAGTCCACGTGCCCCGGGGTGTCGATGATGTTGATCCGATAGTCCCTCCAGAAACAGGTCGTGGCGGCGGCCGTGATCGTGATCCCGCGCTCGCGTTCCTGCTCCATCCAATCCATGGTGGCCGAGCCCTCGTCCACCTCGCCGATCCGATGGGTCACGCCGGTGTAATACAAGATGCGCTCGGTGGTCGTGGTTTTGCCCGCGTCGATATGCGCCATGATCCCGATGTTGCGGGTCCGCTCTAATGGGTACTGACGAGGCACTTGTGTTCCTTCTTACCCCAACCGACTGATTGTGAAACCCGACGCTACAGGAGAACCCGGAAGGCCGTTACCACCGATAGTGGGCAAATGCCTTGTTCGCCTCCGCCATCTTGTGCGTGTCTTCCCGCTTCTTGACGGCCCCACCGGTGTTGTTCGAGGCGTCGAGCATTTCCGCAGCCAACTTCTCCTCCATGGAGCGGCCGCTTCGCTGCTTGGCATAGGTCACCAGCCACCGCAGCGCCAACGAAATCCGACGCTCCGGCCGAACCTCCACCGGGACCTGATACGATGCGCCACCCACGCGACGGGATTTGACCTCCAACACCGGCTTGATGTTATCCACCGCAGCTCTGAAGAACTTGAGCGGGTCCCCGCCATTGGTCTTGGTCTTGACCAGGTCGAACGCGTCGTAGCACACCGACTCCGCCACGCTTTTTTCGCCTTTATGCATCAGCGTGTTGATGAACTTCCCAACCAACCGATCGTGGTACCGGGAGTCCGGCGCCGATTCACGTTTGACGGGCACTCTACGCCGCGGCATGGCTGCCTCCCATCGTTGCCGTCGCTGCCCGATTCTGCCCGGTCACCATCAGTCCGTTCCGCGCTACTTAGGGGTCTTCGCCCCGTACTTCGAGCGACCCTGCTTGCGGTTCTGCACCCCTTGGGTGTCCAGCGTCCCGCGCACGATGTGGTAACGAACGCCGGGAAGATCTTTGACGCGACCGCCTCGAACCAACACGATCGAGTGTTCCTGAAGGTTGTGCCCCACGCCCGGAATGTACGTCGTGACCTCCATCCCATTGGTCAAACGCACCCTGGCCACTTTCCGGAGCGCGGAGTTCGGCTTCTTGGGCGTCGTCGTGTAGACGCGGACACAGACGCCTCGACGCTGCGGAGCGCCTTTCAACGCAGGAGACTTGGTCTTCCCGCGCGCTTGAAAACGCCCTTGCTTCACCAATTGATTGATCGTCGGCACGCTGATCCTTGTGGCCGCACCCGCCCCGAACGCCCCGTTTTAGGCCTCGATGGGAGATGCTGGCGAAAAACTTTGGAAGTATATGGAAACACACGGGCCATGTCAAGCGTTTTTGCGCTCGCGCATGGCCCGATCCGAATCATCCCGAATCGGACTACATGGCCCGTTCCAATTCGGTGGTCTCCGCCGCGGCCTCCCCGGTTCCTTCGGACGGCTGGCCGTCCTCGGGCGCCTCGAATCCCGCCGGCATCTCGACAAACGTGTCGCGGTAGTCCACCAAGCCACTCCCCGCCGGGATGAGTCGTCCCACGATGACGTTTTCCTTCAACCCCAAGAGGTCATCCACCTTACCGGTGATCGCGGCTTCGGTCAGCACCCGCGTGGTTTCCTGGAACGACGCCGCGGAAATGAAACTGTCGGTCGACAGGGACGCCTTGGTGATGCCCAACAGAATCGGCTTGCCGACCGCCGGCGCTCCACCTTTGGCCAAGACGCGCTCGTTTTCTTCGGCAAAGGCCATCTTATCGACCTGGCTTCCGATCAAAAAGTCGGTGTCGCCGGGATCTTCGACCTTCACTTTGCGGAGCATCTGGCGCACGATCACCTCGATATGCTTGTCGTTGATGGATACGCCCTGCAAGCGATACACCTCCTGCACCTCGTCGACCAGGTACTTCTGCAATTCTTTGGGGCCGAGAATGTCGAGAATATCGTGCGGGTTGGCGGAGCCGTCCATGAGCGGCTCGCCCGCGTGGACCCAATCCCCTTCGTGCACGTTGACGTGTTTGCCTTTGGGAATGAGGTACTCGCGCACGTCGCCCATTTCGTTCTTCACCAGCACCTTGCGCATCCCTTTGACGTATCCGGCGTACTCCACCACCCCGTCGATTTCGCTGATGACGGCCTGTTCTTTCGGCTTTCGCGCTTCGAAGAGTTCGGCCACGCGGGGCAGACCACCGGTGATGTCCTTGGTCTTGGTCGTTTCCCGCGGAATCTTGGCCAACACATCCCCGGGCGAGATCGTCTGATTCTTCTCGACGAGGATGTGTGCGCCCGCCGACAAGGGGTAGCGTGCGACTGTGTTCGGCCCAAGCTTGGAGGTCTTGCCCGTTTCGTCTTTGATCGAGATGCGCGGCCGCAGAGCCGAATTGGGCGAATCGATCACCACTCGTCGCGACAACCCGGTGACCTCGTCCACTTCCTCGCGGACGGTCACCCCCTCGATGATGTCGCCGAAGGCGACCTTCCCGCCCACCTCGGTCAACACGGGAAACGAGTAGGGATCCCACTCGACCAGTTTTTGATTTGTCTCAACGCGCCCCCCGTCTTTGACCTTGATCTTGGCGCCGTACACCACCGAATACTTCTCCTTTTCGCGTCCGGTGTCGTCGTAGATCGCGATCTTCCCGTTGCGGTTCATCACGACCATGTCGCCGTGTTTGTCCTTCACCGTGTTGAGGTTGAGATATTTCAACACGCCGGCGTTCTTCGCCTCCAAGACCGTCTGCTCGATCACTTTACTCGCGGTGCCGCCGATGTGGAAGGTCCGCATCGTGAGCTGGGTCCCGGGTTCGCCGATCGACTGCGCGGCGATGACTCCGACCGCTTCGCCGCGCTCGACCAGCTTTCCGCGAGCGAGGTCGCGACCGTAACACTTCGCGCAGACCCCCCGGCGCGCTTGACACGTCAGCACGGACCGGATCTTGACGCGGTCGATCCCGGCCTCGACGATCGCTTTGACGCCCGTTTCGTCGAGCTCCTCGGCGACATTGACGATGACTTCGCCGGTCAGGGGGTCGGTGATGGTCTCGGAGGCGACGCGGCCCAGAATACGTTCATCCAACGGCTCGATGATCTCGCCGCCCTCGACCAACGCGGTCACGAAAATCCCGTCGGTCGATTGGCAGTCCAGCTCGCTGACGATCACGTCCTGGGAGATGTCCACCAAACGCCTGGTGAGGTAGCCGGAGTTCGCGGTTTTGAGTGCGGTGTCCGCCAGACCTTTCCGCGCCCCGTGCGTCGAGATGAAGTACTGGAGGACCGTCAACCCTTCGCGGAAGTTCGCCGTGATCGGAGTTTCGATGATCTCCCCCGACGGCTTGGCCATCAAACCGCGCATCCCTCCGAGCTGGCGGATCTGCTGCGCGCTGCCGCGAGCCCCGGAATCAGCCATCATGAAGATCGAGTTGAAGTCCTGCCGGTGCTTCGCGGTCCCCTTCTTGATGCTCTCCTCTTCCGATCCCAGCTCCTTCATCATTTCGCTGGCCACCTGCTCGGTGGTGTGCGCCCAGATGTCGACGACTTTGTTGTAGCGCTCGCCGTTGGTGATCAACCCCTCGGCGTATTGCTTCTCGATCTCGGCGACCTCGCGCTTGGCCCGCTCGATCATGGTCGCTTTCTGGGTCGGGATGTGCATATCGTCGATGCAAATCGAGATCCCGGCACGGGTCGCGTAGAAGTACCCGATGTCCTTGATCCGATCGAGCAACACCACGGTTTCGCGGTGCCCGGCCTCGCGGTAGCAGAGGTCGATGAGCTTCATCATCTCCTTCTTGGTCATTTCCCGGTTGACCGCGGCGAACGGCAACTCGGCCGGAAGGATTTCGCTCAGGATGACCCGGCCCACCGTGGTGTCCACAAGCGACCCGTTCATCCGTACTTTGATCCGCGCGTGTTCCTCCACCTCGCCCGCGTCGTACGCCATCCGTACGTCCTCGGCGCCGTAGAACTTCCGGCCCTCTCCCTTGGCCCCCGCCTGCTCTTTGGTCAGCCAGTAGCAGCCGAGCACCATGTCCTGCGAGGGCGTCATGATGGGCTTCCCGTTGGCCGGCGACAAAATGTTGTTGATGGACATCATCAACACGCGGGCCTCGATCTGCGCCTCGACCGACAGCGGCACGTGGACGGCCATCTGGTCGCCGTCAAAGTCGGCGTTGAACGCCGCGCACACCAGCGGATGGAGCTGGATCGCCTTGCCCTCGATCAGGATCGGGTCGAAGGCCTGAATGCCCAGACGGTGCAGCGTGGGCGCTCGGTTCAGGAGGATCGGGTGCTCTTTGATCACCTCGTCCAACACGTCCCACACTTCGGGCCGCTCACGCTCGACCATTTTCTTGGCGCTCTTGATCGTCGTGACGTAGCCGCGTTGCTCCAGCTTCTGGAAGATGAACGGTTTGAAGAGCTCGAGCGCCATTTTCTTGGGCAACCCGCATTGGTGCAAGCGGAGCTCCGGCCCGACCACGATCACCGACCGCCCGGAGTAGTCGACGCGCTTGCCGAGCAGATTCTGGCGGAAGCGCCCTTGTTTGCCCTTGAGCATATCGGACAGGGATTTGAGCGGACGCTTGTTCGGCCCGCGAATCGCGCGACCGCGCCGTCCGTTGTCGAACAACGCGTCCACCGCTTCTTGGAGCATCCGCTTCTCGTTGCGGATGATCACGGCGGGCGCTTTGAGCTCGAGCAGCCGCTTCAGCCGGTTGTTGCGGTTGATCACGCGCCGGTACAGGTCGTTCAAGTCCGACGTCGCAAACCGTCCGCCGTCCAAGGGCACCAGCGGCCGCAACTCCGGCGGCAGCACCGGAATCACGTCCATGATCATCCATTCCGGCTTGTTCCCCGACTTGCGGAAGGCTTCGATGACTTTGAGGCGTTTGGTCAGCTTCTTCTTCACCGCGGCGGAGCTGGCCAGCCCGATTCTCGCCTGGAGGTCGGCGTACTGGCCCTCCAGGTCGATCTTGGCCAGGATCTCTCGGATCGCCTCCGCGCCCATTTCGGCGCGGAACGAGTCGCCGTGTTCCTGAACGAGTTGCCGGTACCGCTCTTCGGTCAGGAGTTCCTTCTCTTTGACCGGAGCATCGCCCGGCTCAATGACCACGTAGCTCTCGAAGTACAAGATCCGCTCGAGGTGTTTGAGCGTCATGTCGAGCAGGGTCCCGATCCGACTCGGCACGCCCTTGAGAAACCAGATGTGCGCCACCGGGGAGGCCAGTTCGATGTGCCCCATGCGCTCGCGCCGGACTTTGGACTGGATCACTTCCACGCCGCACTTGTCGCACACGATCCCGCGGTGTTTCATCCGCTTGTACTTCCCGCAGTTGCATTCCCAGTCCTTGATCGGCCCGAAGATCTTGGCGCAGAACAGCCCGTCACGCTCCGGTTTGAACGAGCGGTAGTTGATCGTCTCGGGCTTCTTCACCTCCCCGTACGACCACGACCTGATCTTTTCCGGAGACGCGACCCGGATGCGAATGGCATCGAACGAGATCGCGTCTTTGGGCTTTTCGAAAAAGTTGTAGATTCCTTCCACGGGCATCCCCCTTTAGTGAGCGGTCAGCCGGGCCTGTTCAGGAACGCGCCAGATGCAAGGCGGAGCGAGAACCGGAGCTGTAGGGGCGTATTGCAATACGCCCCTACGAGGACGTGAGCACCGGAAGCGCAGCGACAACGCCGCAGATGGCCGTTGCTTCGCCACCTGCAGGGTGCTTGCGATCTGTTTAACATTCGCGCCCTTGGCGCGCGCAGGTTCATGGACAGGCCTAGTCCTTTTCCTTCTTGATCAACTCCACGTCCAGCCCGAGACTCTGCAGTTCCTTGATCAGCACGTTGAACGATTCGGGAAGACCCGGCTCCAGGAAGTTCTCCCCTTTGACGATCGCTTCGTAGATCCGAGACCGGCCCGGCACGTCATCCGACTTCACGGTCAGGAACTCTTGGAGGGTGGAGGCCGCGCCGTATGCCTGGAGCGCCCACACCTCCATTTCCCCGAGCCGTTGACCGCCGAACTGGGCCTTGCCGCCCAGCGGCTGCTGGGTGACCAGCGAATAGGGCCCGATCGATCGCGCGTGGATCTTGTCGTCGACCAGGTGGTGCAGCTTCATCATGTACATGTAGCCGACGGTCACCGGTCGCTTAAACGGCTCGCCGCTCCGGCCGTCGTGCAGCACGGTCTGGCCCGAGGACGGCAGATTCGCTTCGGCCAGCAGGTCCTTGATCTCTTTCTCGGTGGCGCCGTCGAACACCGGACAACTCACGTGAAGACCGAGCGCCCGAGCGGCCCACCCGAGGTGGATCTCCAGGATCTGCCCGACGTTCATACGAGACGGGACGCCCAACGGGTTGAGCACGATTTCGATCGGGGTCCCATCCGGCAGGTACGGCATGTCTTCGACCGGCAACACCCGCGCCACCACGCCCTTGTTGCCGTGACGGCCCGCCATCTTGTCGCCCACCTGCAGCTTGCGCTTCATCGCGACGTAGACCTTCACGAGCTTGATGACGCCGGGCGGCAGTTCGTCGCCCTTCTTCAATCGGCCCACCTTCTCGTCGTACACCATCTGCAGCGTGTCGATCTGTTCCTTGGCCGTTCGCTGCAGCTCTTCGATCCGGTCCTGTTCGCTGGATTCGCTGAGGACGATGTTCCGCAGGTCGTCGTCGCTCAGGGTATCGAGCACTTCTTTGGTGATCGTCTTCTTCTTCTTGAGAATCACCTCGCCGCTCTCGCGGTCGACGAGATCCTTCGCCACGCTCTTGCCGACCAGGTAGCGCCGGATCTTCTTGATCGTCTCTTCTTCGAGGATGCGGATCTCGTCTTGATGCACCCGCTGGAGGCGGTGGATGTCCTCGCTCTCGATCGTTTTGGCGCGTTCGTCCTTATCCACGCCCTTTCGAGAGAAAATCTTCACGTCGACGATGACGCCTTCGATGCCCGGAGGCACATAGAGCGACGCGTCTTTGACGTCGCCGGCCTTCTCGCCGAAGATCGCGCGTAAGAGCTTTTCCTCGGGCGTCAGCTGGGTCTCTCCTTTGGGCGTCACCTTGCCCACCAGGATGTCGCCGGGCCGCACCTCGGCGCCGATGCGGATGATCCCGCTTTCATCGAGGTTGCGCAGCGCTTCTTCGCTGACGTTGGGGATGTCCCGCGTGATCTCTTCCTTCCCCAACTTGGTGTCGCGCGATTCCAGCTCGAACTCTTCGATGTGAATCGAGGTAAACCGGTCCTCGCGAACCAGCGCTTCGCTCACCAAGATCGCGTCCTCGAAGTTGTAGCCGCCCCACGGCATGAACGCGAGCAGGATGTTGCGTCCAAGCGCCAGCTCGCCGCGGTCGATCGCCGGACCGTCGGCCAACACCGCCCCCTTCTTCACGCGCTGGCCCACCCGCACCACCGGCTTCTGATTGATACAGGTGTTTTGGTTGGAGCGCTGACATTTGATGAGGCGATACACGTCCGCTCCGGCGTCGCCGTCTTCTTCTTCCGCCGCCTTCTTGCCGGCGTCGGTCCGGACCACGATGCGGGTGGCGTCCACGCTCTCGACCACGCCCGAGCGCTGCGCCAGAATGACGTAGCCCGAGTCACGCGCCACCGCCCCTTCCATTCCGGTACCGACCAGCGGCGCCTCCGTGTCGATCAAGGGCACGGCTTGGCGCTGCATGTTGGAGCCCATCAGCGCGCGGTTGGCGTCGTCGTTCTCCAGAAAGGGAATCAAGGCGGTCGCGACGCTCACGATCTGCTTGGGCGACACGTCCATATATTCGATCTTCTCGGGCGACACCATGATGAAGTCGCCGGCGGCGCGCGCCGAGACCGTGTCCGCGGTGATCCGGCCGCGGCCGTCCACCTTGGTGTTGGCCTGCGCCACCATGTATTTGTCGCCGTCGATGGCTGAGATGAACTCCACGTGGTCGGTCACCCGGCCATTGTCGACTTTGCGGTACGGCGACTCGATAAACCCGAACTGGTTGACCTGGGCGTATGTGGCCAACGAGGTGATCAAGCCGATGTTGGGGCCTTCAGGGGTCTCGATGGGACAGATGCGCCCGTAGTGCGACGGATGGACGTCGCGGACCTCGAAGCCGGCCCGCTCACGGGTCAAGCCGCCGGGCCCCAGCGCCGACAGCCGTCGCTTATGCGTGATCTCGGCCAGCGGATTGGTCTGATCCATGAACTGCGAGAGCTGGCTCGACCCGAAGAATTCCTTGATCACGGCGATGACCGGTTTCGCGTTGATGAGGTCGTGGGGCAACACGGTCTCGATGTCGAGGAGGTTCATACGCTCCTTGATGGTCCGTTCCATTCGGACGAGACCGATCCGAAGCTGATTCTCCAGCAGTTCACCCACCGACCGCACGCGTCGGTTGCCGAGGTGGTCGATGTCGTCGATGTCGCCTTTTCCGGTCTTCAACCCGATGAGATAGCGCACGGTCTCGACGATGTCCTGGGCCGTCAGCGTCCGTTTATCCAACGGCACGTCGAGGCCCAACTTCTTGTTGAGCTTCAAGCGACCCACCGGAGACAAGTCGTACCGCTTGGCGTTGAAGAACAGGTTGTCGAAGAGCGATCGCGCGGTATCGACCGTGGGCGTTTCCCCGGGCCGCAAGCGACGGTAGATCTCCACCATGCCCTCGTCGGGAGACCCGACCTTCTCGAGGGCCATGGTATCCCGGATCACGGGCAGCACCTGGATGTTGTCGATGAAGAGGAGTTGGAACTCCGAAATAGCGGCCGCAGCGATCTTGTCGATAATGGCCTCGGTCAATTCCTGATTTCGCTCGATCAACACCTCTCCGGTCGCGGGATCAACGATGTCGTTGAACACCGCACGCCCGACCAGGTCGGCCTTGGCGATCGGCATCTCTTTGACCCCGACGCCCTTCAGTTTCTTGAGCGTGGCTCGGGTGAGCTTTGCGCCCTCCTTGACGATGACTTCTTTCGCCTTCTTGTCGACCAAGTCCACGGAGGCTTTCAGGCCGTGATGGATCTCGTCCAGCTTGCGAACGAACTGTCCGCCCGATACCGCGATCTCCTCGATGGGGTAGTAGGTTTTGAGCAGGTCTTCGACCGAATACCCGAAGGCCTTCAGCAGAACGGTGGCGGGAATCTTGCGTCGCCGATCGATGCGGACGTACAGGATGTCCTTGGCGTCGAACTCGAAATCCAGCCATGATCCGCGGTACGGAATGATGCGCGCCGAATACAGGACCTTCCCGCTGGCGTGCGTCTTGCCTTTGTCGTGCGTGAAGATCACGCCGGGAGAGCGCTGCAGCTGGCTGACCACGACCCGCTCGGTGCCGTTGATGATGAACGTCCCGTTTTCGGTCATCAGCGGCAGCTCGCCGACGTACACCTCCTGCTCCCGCACGTCGCGGACCTTCTTGGTTCCGGCCTTCTCATCCTTGTCCCACACGATCAGCCGCGCGCGGATCTTGAGCGGAGCGGCAAAGGTCATCCCGCGTTCCAGGCACTCGCGCACGTCGTACTTGGCGGCGCCGACGGTGTAATCGAGGAACTCGATCATCGCGGTCTCGTTGTAGTCCACGATCGGGAAGACCGACGTGAACGCAGCCTGCAAGCCGACGTCCCCGCGTTCCTCCGGCCTGACGTCCCTCTGGAGAAACCGATCGTATGACCGCCGCTGGATCTCGATCAGGTTCGGAATCTCCACGCTCGCCTGAATCTTGGCGAAGTCTTTGCGATCCCTCACGCCTTCAATCGTCGATACCGCCATTACGCCTCCCATCCGAGCTTGCTGTCCGCACCGCAGGCGCAGAGCGTCGCGCCTGGGCTGCGAGAGGTTGACGAGCCTTCACCACGTCCGGCTGGTCCGGCTACTTGATCTCGACCTTTGCGCCGACCTCTTCCAGTTTCTTCTTCATGGTTTCGGATTCTTCCTTGGCCACACCCGCTTTCACCGGCTTGGGCACGCCTTCGACCAAGTCTTTGGCTTCTTTGAGGCCCAGGTTGGTCAGTTCGCGCACCACCTTGATGACCTGGATCTTCTTGTCAGCGGGAACCGTGGTCAGGATCACGTCGAAAGCGGTCTTCTCCTCGACGGCCGCCGCGCCGCCCGCCGCCGCACCGGGCGCCGCCATCATGGCCACCGGCGCCGCGGCCGTCACGCCGAACTTCTCCTCCAGCGCTTTGACCAGCTCCGAGAGCTGGAGCACCGGCATCGCTTCAACCGCTTTGATGATGTCGTCATTCGTCAATGTTGCCATTTCGAAATCTCCTTCCCAACAGTCAATGGTTTATCCCGCTTCGGCCGCGCGTTTCTTGGCTACCGCGTCCAAGGTCGACACCGCTTTTCGCACGATCCCTTGAAGACTTCCCACCAACCCCGAGACCGGCGCCTGCATCCGGCCCACCAGTCGGCCCAGCAACTCCTGGCGCGAGGGGAGCGAGGCTACCCGGGTGAGCCCCGCGACGTCCAACACGCGGCCTTCCAACCAACCCATGCGCAGCTTGAGCTTGTCTTGTTGGCCCGCGAAGTCCTTCAGGGCTTTCGCCAGGGGTGCCGGATCGCCGTACCCCAGCGCCACGCCGACGGGACCGTCGAAGTAGTCCCGCAAACCCACCAGCGTCGTCCCTTCGGCCGCCCGCCGAGCCAGGGTGTTCTTGACCACCTTGAACTCCGCACCGACGGCGCGCAGCTTTCCTCTCAGCACCCGCATCTCTTCGACCTCGAGACCCCGATACTCCGCCACGACCGCCATTTGGGCTTTGGCGAATCGCTCGTGGATCTCGTCGATCAGGACCGCCTTTTCTGCCTTGCCTTTCACTGGTTCATCTCCCTCCTTTCAATCGTCGCGGAAGACTCTTCTCGGATGCCATCCCCGAGACGACTGGGAGGTTGACCACGAGCAACGCGCAGGGTGAACACTGCCGTTGCGAGGAATCGATCCCATTTCGTCTCGGTAGGACGCCCGGAACGCTTCTCGCTCCGTCGTTTACGCCAACCGGCTCCTACGGTCTTAGACGAACACCGCCGGCCCCAACGCCTGCAGGACCAGCGGCCCGTTGGTGTTGCGCTCTATCTGGTGAGTTGTTCCTTTACGACTACGACGCCGGCCGTTCGATGCTGGCCGCGTCCACTTTGATCCCCGGCCCCATGGTCGCTGACACCGACACCGAGCGCAAATACGTGCCTTTGGCCGCCGCCGGCTTCGCTTTGATGATGGAGTCCAGAATCGACTGGGCGTTGTCGTGCAGCTTGGCCACCTCGAACGAGGCTTTGCCCACCGGAACATGCACGATGCCCGCTTTTTCCACCTTGTACTCGACCTTTCCCTGGCGAATCTCGCGGATCGCACGCGCAACGTCGAAGGTCACGGTTCCGGTCTTGGGATTCGGCATCAGGCCGCGGGGACCCAGAATCTTCCCCAGTCGGCCGACCAATCCCATCAAGTCCGGCGTGGCCACGACTCGGTCGAACTCCATCCACCCCTTGGTGATTTTGTCGGCCAGGTCCTCCGCGCCGACGTGGTCGGCCCCGGCTTCACGCGCCTCGCGCTCTTTGTCGCCCTTGGCGAACACAACGATGGTGACGGTCTTGCCCATCCCGTGCGGGAGCACCACCGACCCGCGAACCATCTGATCGGAGTGCTTGGGATCGACTCCCAGTCGAACTGCGAGGTCAACCGAGGCGTCGAACTTCACCACGCTCGTGGCTTTCGCCAGCTCCAGTGCTTCCCGCAACGGATACGATGGCGATTGGACCCGTTGTTTGGCCGCTTGATATTTCTTCCCCATGATCTCAATTCCCCTCGGGCTATTTGACGACTTGCAGACCCATGCTTCGAGCCGTGCCTTCAATGATCTTGATCGCACCTGGGAGGTCGACCGCGTTGAGATCGGGCAACTTGGTCTTGGCGATCTCCTGGATCTGCGTCGACGTGACTTTCCCCACTTTGTCCTTGTGCGGAACTGCCGACCCCTTGACGACACCGGCGGCCTTCTTTAACAGGTCTGAGGCGGGCGGGGTCTTCGTGATGAACGTGAACGTGCGATCGGCATAGACCGTAATCACCACCGGGATGATGGAATCGCCGAGCGCTTGGGTTCTCGCGTTAAACGTCTTGCAGAATTCCATGATGTTGACGCCGTGTTGCCCCAAGGCCGGTCCCACCGGTGGTGCGGGATTCGCCTTTCCCGCCGGAATCTGCAATTTGACCATCGCCGTCACGACCTTTGCCATACGCGTCCTTTCCTACTTGTCCAACTTGAACGGTTTCAACAACGCCCTAAAGCCTGTCCGAGTTACCGCGAGAGCGGAGCCTGTTCAGGAAAGGCCAGATGCAAGGCGCCGCAGAGCACCGGAGCGGAGCGTACTGAGTGCGTACGTGAGCACCGGAGCGCAAGCGGTAACGCGGCAGATGGCTTTTCATGGACAGGCTCCTAGACCTTCTCGACCTGGAGAAACCCCAGTTCGACCGGCGTCGACCGCCCGAAGATGCTCACCAGCACTTTGACCTTGGAGTGCTCCTGGTGCACCTCATCCACAATCCCATTGAAGCCCAGGAACGGACCGTCGATGATGCGCACGCTCTCGCCTTTTTGAAATTGCGTCTTGCTTCGCGGCTTGACCGCCGTGGAGTCCATCTGACTCATCAACGTGCTCATCTCGTCCTCGGTGATCGGGGTGGGATAGGCCTCGCCCCCGCCCACGAATCCGGTCACTTTCGGCGTGTTTTTCACCAGCTGCCACGTCGTGTCGTTCATGTCCATTTCGACGAGCACGTACCCCGGGAAAAATTTCTTGGTCGACATCCGTCGCTTGCCCTCGCGGATCTCGACCACCTCCTCGGTGGGGATCATCACCTTTCGGATCTGGTCGGACAGCCCGAAGGACTTCGCGCGTTCCTCAATGGCCTGTTTGACCCGGTTTTCAAAGCCCGCATACGTATGTACGACGTACCACGACGCTGCCATCCGTCGATCCTCGCCTGCCTGTTCCTTGACCCGGGGCTCCTGCGTGGCTCCCGGGGTTCGTTCGCTCGCGCCGCTCATTGCAGCAACACGGCCACCAGTTTGACGAGCACCGCGTCCATCGCTGAAAGGAAGATGGCCACCACGGCGACGAAGATCAACACCACCGACGTGGACCCCACGGTTTCCGCACGGGTCGGAAAGGAGACTTTCTTGAGTTCCGCTCCCACCTCGGAAAAGAATTCCTTGGCTCGAAGATACAGCTTCTTCATTCCGTCGTCCTCAATCTTCTCGCCCCGGTCTTCTGACCGGAGCCTATGGTGCCGCCGAACATCATCCGACGCAAAACCTATGTTGCCTCCGCAAGCGAGGATGGCAGGCCAGGAGGGATTCGAACCCCCATCCCGCGGTTTTGGAGACCGCTGCTCTAGCCGTTGGAGCTACTGGCCTTCGTGCCGCGTGCGCTGCAGCGCGTCACTTCACTTCCTTGTGCCCGGTGTGTTTGCGGCAGCGCTTGCAGTACTTCTTGAGTTCCAAACGATCCGGCGTGTTGCGTCGGTTCTTCGTCGTGGAATAATTCCGTTCTTTGCAATCCAAACACGCCAAGGTAATGATCTCTCTCATCGATCTGCCCTTTGATTATTTTGATCGACGCCTGTTCAGGAGCGCGCCAGATGCCAGGCGGAGCGCACCGGATCCTGCAGGGGCGTATTGCAATACGCCCCTACGAATGACGCGAGGACCGGAAGCGCAGCGACAACGCCGCAGATGGCCGCTCATGGACAGGCGTCTCACGCGATGATCCCGGTGATGACGCCGGCGCCCACGGTCCGACCGCCCTCCCGGATCGCAAAGCGCAACCCCTCTTCCATCGCGATCGGCGTGATCAGCTCCACTTCCATCCGCACGTTGTCCCCCGGCATCACCATCTCCACGCCCTCCGGCAGCTTCGCCACCCCCGTCACGTCCGTGGTCCGAAAGTAGAACTGCGGCCGGTATCCGTTGAAGAACGGCGTGTGCCGCCCCCCTTCTTCTTTGGTCAAGATGTACGCTTCGGCCTTGAATTTGGTGTGCGGGGTGATGCTCCCCGGCTTGGCCAACACCATCCCCCGCTCCACTTCTTCTTTCTTGGTCCCCCGCAAGAGGATCCCCACGTTGTCGCCCGCTTGCCCCTGGTCCAGCACTTTGCGGAACATCTCCACGCCCGTGACCACGGTCTTCTGCGTGGCTTTGATCCCCACGATCTCGATCTCATCGCCCACTTTGACCACGCCCCGCTCGATCCGCCCCGTCACCACGGTGCCCCGCCCCGAAATCGAGAAGACGTCTTCCACGCTCATCTGGAAGGGCTTGTCGATGTCGCGTTTGGGCGTCGGGATGTAGGTGTCCACGTTCTCCATCAATTTGAGGATCGCCGGCGCGCCCAACGGCCCTTTGTCCCCTTCCAACGCTTTGAGCGCGCTGCCCGCCACGAACGGGATCTGATCGCCCGGAAATTCGTATTTTTTGAGCAGCTCGCGCACTTCCAGCTCGACCAGGTCCAACAGCTCTTTGTCGTCGACCATGTCGGCTTTGTTCAAAAACACCACGATGTAGGGCACGCCCACTTGCCGCGCCAACAGGATGTGCTCGCGCGTTTGCGGCATCGGCCCGTCCGCCGCGCTGACCACCAGGATCGCGCCGTCCATCTGCGCCGCCCCGGTGATCATGTTCTTGACGTAGTCCGCGTGCCCCGGGCAGTCCACGTGCGCGTAGTGCCGGTTGTCGGTCTGGTATTCTACGTGCGCGATCGCGATGGTGATCCCCCGCTCTTTCTCTTCCGGCGCTTTGTCGATCTGGTCGTACGCCATGAATTCCGCCAGCTTCTTCTCCGCCAGCACTTTGGTGATCGCCGCCGTCAACGTCGTCTTCCCGTGGTCCACGTGCCCGATCGTCCCGATGTTCAGGTGCGGCTTCGTCCGCTCAAATTTCGCTTTCGCCATGAGAAAACCCTCCTAGAAAAAACCTACAGGCCGAAGATAGGCAGCCTCGGCGCTGGACCCCGCGCCTGCGTTGCCCCCAGCAAGCTCGGTGGCGCGGATAAGCCCTCGACCGGGATCGAACCGGTGACCTCTTCCTTACCAAGGAAGTGCTCTGCCGACTGAGCTACAAGGGCGTCTCCAATGGAGCGGGAAACGGGATTTGAACCCGCGACCCCCAGCTTGGAAGGCTGGCGCTCTACCAGCTGAGCTATTCCCGCCCAGATCCCTTCCATCTCCATCATCGCCGACATCGCCGAAACGTAAGTATGGGGAGGGGAGGGTTCGAACCTCCGAAGGCCGAAGCCGACAGATTTACAGTCTGTTCCCTTTGTCCACTCGGGAACCTCCCCACCGAACTTGTTGGGCCGAACCTGCGGGCGCGCCAAGGGCGCGACGTCCAATACGTACTTCCTCTCAGGTGGCGAAGCAACGTAGGCGCCGCTTTGCTTCGCCACCTGAGCGGAAGCATGACATCTGCGTTCCGCCCCTGTGCGGGGCGGAGCAGGTTCCCGCGCCGAGGCTCGGAGGGGTCTCCCCTTTTCTGATTCTCCTTGACGGAACAATCTCGTGAGCTGGCGAAGGGAATCGAACCCCCGACCTGCTGATTACAAGTCAGCTGCTCTACCGACTGAGCTACGCCAGCGTCTTCGCGGTTCGGGTTCGGCATTTTACAAAAACACAGTCCCCTGCTATCAATAAACCCGTTCAGCTGACGCCTGTTTCATCACAGGAGGGTCGATATCCGGGAAGATTAAACACGACATTATAGGAATCCACTTTTTGCTTGTCAAGGCATAACTCCCCCGGCAACAGAACCCGGGGGCCTCACGCTGGGAGGATCACCGACTCATGTCCAACAACACCGCCCGCAGTATACGATTCCGCAATCCAACGCGACACCTCCTCATCGCCATTGCCGCAGCCACGGTCGTCGGCATGCCGTCGCACCCAGCGTATGCCGCAAAATACGATATCTCTGTGCCCGACGGGGTGTTGACGCAGGCCAACTTTAAGGATCTCAGCGAACAACTCGGGCTGGTGCTGGCCTACCACCCACTCGCACCCGCCGAGCCATTGGGACTCCTGGGATTCGACATCGGGGTCGAGATCACGGCCAGCGACATCGACGAGAATGAATCGTTCTGGACCGACGTGACCTCGGATATCCCCAGCTATCTCACTTTACCCAAACTGCATGCCCAGAAGGGGTTGCCCTTCGGCATCGACGTGGGACTGGTCTATAGCCAGGTTCCCTCCAGCAACATCGGAATGTGGGGGGCCGAGGTGAAGTGGGCGATACTCAAAGGCACGCTCGCCACGCCCGCGCTGGCGCTCCGGGGGAGCTATACGACGCTCTTCGGGGTGAACAACCTGGACGTCTCGACCTACGGAGCCGACCTGTCGATCAGCAAGGGGTTCGGCCCGTTTACTCCCTACGCCGGCATCGGCCAAGTTGCCACCAACAGTAGTTCGGATGCCACCGCGTTCGGCGGCGGGGCACTGCAAGACGAATCGATTTCCGCGACGCACGGGTTCATCGGCGCCAAACTCAGCTTCCTCATGTTGAGTTTTGTCGCCGAGGCTGACTTCGCTGCGATCCCCACGTACGGCCTCCGACTCAATCTGAGTTTCTAACCCTATCGGAATGGCAATAATCCCCTCTCGCCCCCCTTTGACAAAGGGGGGGATGGGGGGATTTGCCTTTGCGGCCTTGCGCTACGAGCGGTAGAACTGAACGATCGAGTCGACCACGAACGTTTGTTGCGTCTCGCTCAGTTCGGGGTAGATGGGGAGGGCGAGCGTTTCGCGCGCGGCTCGCTCGCTTTCGGGGAAATCTCCGGGACCATACCCGAGGTGGCGGTAACAAGGCTGGAGGTGCAAGGGAATCGGATAGTAGATCTCCGTCCCGATCTCGCGAGCCGTCAAGAACTCCCTGAGGTCGTCGCGTCGCTTCGAACGGATCACAAACTGGTTGAACACGTGGCCGTCGGTCACCTCGGGAACGGCCAAGAGGTCGGCAAGCCCCGCTTCTGAAAACAGCGCGCGGTAACGCTGCGCGTTGCGACGGCGCGCTTCGGTCCAGCCGTCGAGGTGCCCCAGTTTGACTCGCAGCACCGCTGCCTGGAGAGCGTCCAACCGGCCGTTGATCCCGATCTCGACGTGTTCGTAGCGCCGCTCACTGCCGTGAACCCGCAACCGTCGGATCGCGGACGCGCGTTCGCTGTCCGTGGTCGTCACGAGACCGCCATCGCCGAAGCCGCCGAGATTCTTGGACGGGAAAAAACTAAACGCGCCGAACGCGCCGAACGCACCGACCCGCTTGCCGTGAACCGATGCCCCGATCGCTTGCGCGGCGTCTTCGATGACTGCCAAGTCCTCTTCACGAGCCAATTCTGTGACCGGCCCCAGATCCATGGGCCGCCCATAGAGATGGACCGGGATCACGGCACGGGCCTTGGGCGTCAGCGCATCACCGAGCTTGGTGACGTCCAGGCAATACGTGGACGGATCGATATCCACGAACACCGGCGTGGCGCCCAGGCGAGAAATCGATCCTGCAGTGGCGAAAAACGTGTATGGCGTGGTGATCACTTCATCGCCGGCCTTGACGCCGGCCGCCATCAAGCTGAGCAACAGGGCGTCGGTCCCAGACGAGACGCCGATCGCGTGCTCGACCCCGAGGTATTTGGCGATGTCGCGTTCAAACGCCTCCACCTGCGGCCCGAGGACGAACCCCTGTTCCTCGCAGACCTGATGGATGACCTGCAGGACGTCCGGTTTGAGCTTCTGATACTGGAGTTTGAGATCGAGGAGGGGAACTCGCATCGCCGCGGATTGTAACAACGGAGACAGAGGGTGTCAAACGAGCTGATCGGGTGCAGGATCGAACTGAGTCCCCCCGCAGGGCAGTCGTCCGGCGCGTGCCGACCCATGGACGGTCATCGCGCAACCGGCCTGAGATCACTCGTGGTCCAGACCGAGCCGTCCGGCCTGAGGTAGTACGTTCCACCGTAGGGATCGACCGGCAGCGAGGGCACCACACCGCGCTCGACCAGCACACGAAGGTCACGCGGCGCCTCTCCGAACGCATCTCGGTAGTGCTCGACGGCCAGTTCGAGGCTCCTTATGCCGCGAAGGGCATCGGCGCGCTGCCTGATTTGTCCGCGGGTCACGCTGTCTTCAGTCCGCGCGGCAAGCTGATCCAGGAAGACGACGGCGACCTCCGTCGTCCCGCCCTTGGAAGCCAATCGAGCCGCAAGCAACCCCAGCAGCGGAGCGGCTCCGGGCCGTTGCGACGCATCCATCAGATACTCGGCAGCCTGGGCATCGTCGCGCAGAAAATAGAACGCGTTGAATCCCATGAAAAAGGGCATCACCCAGTCGTCGGCGCGATGGATCCGTCCGCGATCGAGTAACGCGTTGGTTTCCCGGGGCATGTTTGCTCCCCACGCCAGCACTGCCTGTCCAAAGTAATACGGGTCGACAAAGTACGGGTCGAGGGCTGAAGCGGCATCCAGCCGCCGGTAGATAATGCGGTACGTGTCCTCGTTGATCGACTCCCGTCGATTGAGTTGTCCGCCGTGAAAGCTCAGGGTTCGGGAAAAGAGCAGGTCCGCGATGAGACTGTCGTATTCCAGTGAAAGCAGCTTCAGCGCGACGACCGGCAGAGGCGGTGCGAGTTCGCCCCGCGCGGCGACCGCGCCACGCACCGACGCCAATTCCACCGACAGCAGCGCGTGGCCGGCGAGCAGAGCGCCGAGCAGAGCGGGGAGGGCCGTGGCTCGCATCAGGCTAGGGGAACTCCCTTCGTCCAAAAATCCACGCCGCGGCCACAACCATGACCGCGGTATAGACCCCACCGTAAGCGATCGCCCACACGACCGCCGAAGCGGCCAGCGGCAACCCATGTGCAGCATGCATCTTGAAATCGAAGGCCGCGAGATTGGGGAACACATAGTACGCGACGGCTACGATTTTCTCGAACACGGGGTTGATCGCAATACCCTCCGCCCCGGAAGCGAGAAAGTTCCTGATCTCCTCGATCGACTGGCCAATAAGATACACCACCAGGGCCAAGCCCAATGCGACGAACGTGCTCGATGTGAACGACGAGAAGAAGACGATGACCGACGCCAACAGGACGAGCATCAGCGTCATGGTGCAGAGGCTCACCACGAAGGCCTGCCAGTGCATCACGCCGTACTGGTCGGCTGTCAGCAGATCCACGACCCAAATGGCCAGTCCAGCAAATGCACCCAGGATGACCATCGCACAGGCGATGATGAACGAAAGGCCAGCGAACTTGCCGACCACGTACTCCGACCGGGACACCGCCTTGGCCACCACAGTGTGGATGGTGCGCCTTTCCAGATCTTTGGCCAAAAGCTGTGTGCCCAGGAAGAGTGTCAACACCAGCCCGACGAGCGAGACAATACCCAAACCGAGGTCCACCGCGACCTTGATCACATCCCGCGGGAACAAGTAGCTCAGTACGTATGTCGCAGAGAAAAGAGTGAGCGCTAAGAGGAAGAGACCAAAGAACACGCGGCTGCGCAGCCCCTCGAGAAAGGTAATCAGCGCGATCGCGCGAAGGTTCCTCACCGAGGTTCCGCCCCCGCACGCTCAATCTCTTGCAGGAAAATGTCCTCCAGGGTGGGCCGGAGCGGCGAGGCCGACACGATATCCTCCTGGAGGCTCCCAAGTCGATCGAGAAGTTTACCGAGATCTCGTTCCGGAGTCTCGACCTCCGTGAGCCCCGCCCGCTCCGAACACGTGTGCGCAAGGCCTACGAAGCGCGACTGGATCAGTTCCTCCGTCCCACGCAGCACCACCCGCCAACCCTTCGCCTCGGCCGACGCCAACTCGGCGAGCGTGGCCACCCGCCTCAGCCGTCCGCCGACAATTATCCCGACGCGGTCGCACAGATCCTCCACATCGCGCAGGATGTGAGAACTGAAGAAAACCGTTTTGCCCTCCGCCTTCAGCCGCCGAATAATGTCCGCCATGAGCCTACGGCCAAGAGGATCGAGCCCTGACATGGGCTCGTCCAGGATCACGACCTCAGGGTCGTTGACCAACGCCAACGCAACACCCGCGCGCTGAAGCATCCCTTTCGAAAAGGTCCGCAGACGCTGGCGTTTCACACGCGTGAGATCGACAAGCTCTAGGAGCGCGGCCACTCGCTCACTGATGTGCGCGGCCGGCATCCCGGAGGTCGTGCCCCCGAACCACAAGAGTTCCTCGGGCGTCAGGTAGTCGTAGAACGTGGGGTTCTCCGGCAGATAGCCGACACGCTGCCGGACGCCGGGATCGTCGACCGGCCGGCCCAACAGCATGGCGCGTCCCGAGGTGGGGAAAATCAGATTAACCAGAACTTTGATCGCCGTGCTCTTACCCGCGCCGTTGGGACCGAGAAAGCCGAAGGTCTCACCCGGTGGGATCGTAAGGCTGAGGCGATCGACGGCGAGGCGCGGAGACCGCGAGCCGCCGTACACCTTGGTTACCTCGTGGAAGGCTATCGCGGAACTGTCCACCGACGTCGTCTCGCTACTGGTCCACCGCGCAGTCGTAGACTATAGCAGTCACCGACGGACCGTCAACGGATCGCGACCACCTACACGCGGCTGAGATTGACCAGGCCTGTCGGCGTCGGGTGAGAAACTCCCAGCCGTGGTCGATCAAATCACGTGCGACGGCGGAACGGTCCTTCCGCAACTCTTTGATAGGGGTATCCGCTTCGCAATCTGTTCGAGCAGTTGAACGGGCTGTAGAGCAAACGTGAATCAGTGAACGTCTCTAACCGGAAGCCGTGGTCGATTTGTATACCAGGGGATATCGGTCCGGTGCCTTTATCGACTGCACGTCGAGATCAACATCCAGATTCGGCCAATACAGATGGTCTGCATTGAGCAACTCGACGTGGAGGACCGATGCCACGGGAGCGTTCTTGAACCAGGGGAAATCGTTGAACGACAGGAAATACTCGGCATCCCCGATCAGAAGCCAGAATCCGTGTTTTGAAATGTTCAGGACCTCAGCGCGTAAAGTGCTTTCGCCAGTGGTCTCGGATTTCATCGACTTTCTCCTCTACGATCCGCTGGATCACCCGAACCTCATGCACAGGAAACCCGTGGTTGTGCGCGAGGACCACATCAGGCTCGATCCAAAACTTCGCTTCCCCGTCCGCTGAGCCGGAATCTGATTGTTCGAGCGCTTGCCAAACCCGCCCAGCACCGCCGTCAGTTGGGGGCGGAGGCCGACCACCTCAAAGTACAGGCGCAGCAGGATCACCCCGGCCCACACGGTGATCGGGTGAT
>JBFLXB010000020.1 GCA_040757335.1 Nitrospirota bacterium
GCGGATGACCCGACCAGGGACCGGCCTGGGGCCCGCTGAGGGGCCGCTGACGGCCCCTCAGCGCCTGCGGACCGTACGAGTCCGGCCAATACTGCGCTCAACACGCTCAAGTCCGACAGCCTCCTAGCAGCTTGCCTTCACGCCGTGGAAAGAGGCTTAAACCTCGGGCAAGAGAGTGGCGTGCATTACCACGATTATTGGCTCGTCGCCCAGGCGGTGTACGCCACGTTGTCCATGGGCCGGTGGGATGACGCAAAGCAATACTTGGCAAACGCGAGTGAGCTTGTGCCAGGCGGGCAACCAATGTTTCTGTCGAGTCACCAGTTACATCGTGGTTGTCAGGCCATATTGACCGGAAATCCGTCAGAGGCTCTCCGGCACGCTACGGACGCCCTGGGACATGCGCGCGAATGGCCCTTTGTCGAGACGCAATGCCACCTTGCGCTGATGCAGGCGCTGCTGGAATGTGGCCGGCAAGAAGAGGTCGGGCCGCATCTCGAGAAGGCGTCTCGTCTTGCCCAGGAAACGAACTGTCAGCACTTTGTTCAACTGGCCTTATTCGCTCAGGCCCAGATGGACCTGGATCTGTCGGACCGTAAACAGAATCGCAAACCGGAGAAGCAGGCAGTGGAACGAGGGCTATCCGCCCTGCTTCGGGCGATGGTGATCGGCCGCGAGCAGGGCTACGTGAACCACCCATGGTGGCGGCCGTCGGTGATGGCGCGGCTGTGCGCGAAGGCGCTGGAGCATGGCATCGAGGTGGACTATGTCCGGGATCTGATCAGAAAGCGGCATCTGGTTCCCGATTCGCCGCCGTATGCGATCGAGACGTGGCCGTGGCCGGTCAAGGTCTATACCTTGGGCCGGTTCTCAATCCTGCTCGATGATCAACCATTGTCGATGGGCCGGCGCAGCCAACACGGCAAACCGCTGGCGTTGCTCAAGGCGCTGATCGCGCACGGCGGGCGTGACGTGGGCCAGAGCGAGCTGGCCGAAGCGCTGTGGCCCGAGGCGGATGGGGATACGGCCCGGCGGGCGTTCGATACCACGTTACATCGTCTGAGAAAGCTGCTGGGGGAGGAGGCGATAGCCCTTGCGGATGGACGACTCACGCTGGATCCGAAGCGGGTGTGGGTGGATCTGTGGAGCGTCGAACGGCTCATTCGAGATCTGGATCAGACGCTTAAGAGACCGTCGCCGGATTCCGAGGCGGTGTGTGCCACCGCCGAGAAGCTATTCCGGTTGTACCCCGGCCCCTTTCTGCGCGAGGAGAGCGACGCGGCCTGGGCCGTGAGTCGGCGCGAGAAGATTCATGGCCGGCTGGTCGCGCTGCTGGGCGAACTGGGGCGGTGCTGGGAGCGCGGCAAGGACTGGGAACGGGCGGTGGCGTGCTATCAGCGCGGCATCGACCTCGATCCCTTGGTGGAGCCGTTCTACCAGCGCCTGATGCTGGGGTATCAGACCTTGGGCCGCCGGGCCGAGGCGCTGGCGACGTATCGCCGCTGCCGCGAGACCCTGCACGCCCAGCTCCAGATTCCGCCGTCGCCGGCCACTGAGACGATTCACCAGCAGATACGAGCGGGCGCGAGCCAACCCTCGTGATGCGCGGAATCAAACTCCAACTCGGGTCTCACGTCCGGAGGCGGCTGGCTCGTCGTCTTGTGATTTACCTCCAAGTTCACTATCCTGAAGGTGTCTACGATTTCTGAGGCCCACGAAATGTGAAAGGAGACGGACGATGAGCCGGATTACGGTGGACATTCCGGAAGAAACACTGCTGGCCCTGAAGCTCGCGCCGGAAGCGATGGGCGAGGCGCTGCGGATGGCCGCGGCGATGAAACTGTTCGAGCTCGGACGCTTATCCTCCGGGGCGGCGGCCCGGTTGGCCGGCGTGCCCCGGACCGTGTTCCTGACCAAACTCGCCGACTACGGCATCGACACCTTTCGCTTGACGGAGGATCAGCTCCAGAGGGAATCGCGCATTGCCTGAGGTGATCTGCAACACCTCGCCCATTCAGTATTTGCATCAAATCGGGTTGCTGCATCTGTTGCCGGCCTTCGCGGGACGCGTCATCGTGCCGCAGGCGGTGGTGGAAGAACTGGCACAAGGACGAGCGGTGGGTCTGAACCTCCCGGATCCGGCGGCGTGTGACTGGATGGTTGTCCGGCGTCCGGCCAGCGTCTCCGCTTTGCCCCTGGTCACCGATCTGGGGCCGGGTGAAACGGAGGTGTTGATGTTGGCATTGGAGTTGCGGGACGCCGTGGTCATCCTCGACGATGCGCTGGCCAGGAGGGTCGCAAGCGCGTTGGACATTCGGGTGACGGGAACGCTTGGTGTGTTACTGGACGCCAAGCGGACCGGCCGCGTGTCATCCATCCGGGAGTATGTCGAGCAACTGGACGCATTGCGGTTTCGCCTGGCTCCTGAGACTCGCGCCGCCGTGCTCAAACTGGCGGGCGAGCAGACGAATTCGTAGGCCTTACGGCCAGCAATTATCAAGATCGGCGGCAGGAACTGGGACCCGGCGGGGGCGAGGTGAGTGATGGCGGGACAACGCGGACGCTCCATCGCCAAGATCAGCCGCCCGCGGCTTTCCGTGGTGCTGCCGCGGCCGCGTCTGTTCCGGCTGGTGGAACCGTTCTACCAGCGCCTGATGCTGGGGTATGAGACGCTGGGACGGCGGGCCGAGGCGCTGGCGACGTATCGCCGCTGCCGCGAGACGTTGCACGCCCAGCTCCAGATCCCGCCGTCTCCGACGACTGAGACGATTCATCAGCAGATACGAGCATCCGTGAGTCACCCCTCGTGATGCGCGATCGTCGTCGCGCAGTTGGATTTCTCCATCCTACCCTGTCCGCTTCGTATGGTTCGCCTATCTCGCGCTCGCGAGCCCGGCCTGGGCTTCGAACGGGCTCAACCTGATCGGGTTTGGCGGGGAGTCGTACATCATGGGCGGGGCTGATCTGGCGGTCGCCCGCGACACCACCGCGGCGAATACCAATCCGGCCGGACTCAACCAGATCGACAATCGCCGGTTCGATCTGTACTTTGGCGTCGGGTTTGTCTTGGATGGCTTTCGACATGCCGATACGTTCGGCAATGACGCGAAGCTCTCGAGTCCGCCGGCCAAGCTTGCCAACTTCGGATATGGCCATCGCCTGGGCGATCGCACCACGGTGGGGATCGGCCTCTTTGCCCAAGGGGGATCGGGCGTGGAACACGACGCGCTGAACACCGCCTTCGGTACGCGCGATGAATTGTCCGTGGCCTTCCTGATCGCGCGGTTGACGCCGGCTGTGGCGTTTGAGGTCAACGACGCGCTCTCGGTGGGCGCCTCGCTGCTCGTCACCTATTCGAGCTTCGAGCAGAAGTTCTTTCCGAACACCTCCTATGTGGATCCCGACCCGACGCAATCCTTCTTCGGCTCCGAGCTCAAAGACCTGGAGACCGTCAACATCGGCGCAAAGGTCGGCTTGCTCTACCGCGCGAGCGAGCGCGTGCGGGTGGGCGTGGCGTATACCAGCGCCGTGCCCCTGAAGTTCGACGACGGGCGCATGATCGTGAACATGTCGGCCGCGGGCCTCGGACCCGTGACATACCGGTCCGTGTCGGCCGAAGGCATCGACCAACCCCAGGAGTTCGGCATCGGCCTCGCGTTTGAGCCGACCGACCAGTGGTTGCTGGCCGGGGAGGTGAACTGGATCGATTGGTCAGGAGCCGTGAAGCGATCCACCCTGGAGGCTCGCGATCCCGACAACCCGTCCGCGCCCGCGACCATCAACGTCACGCAAGATCAGAACTGGCGGGATCAGTACGTGCTCGCCCTCGGCCTCGCGTACGAGCCCACAACGCGCTCCGTGATTCGGGCGGGCTACAACTACGCCCGGCATCCCTTGTCTCCGGAGACCATCAACCCCTTGTTGGCCCCCACGGGCGAGCACCACGCGACGTTCGGCGGCGGCTATCAACTGGGAGCCAAGTGGCGGATCGATGGAGGGATCGAGTACGCGTTCAAGAACTCGGTCACGTACACCAACCCCAGCCTGCCCTTCGGCCCAAACGCCGAAGAATCCTACGAGTTCACGTCGCTGCATATGACGCTCAGCCGGGTGTGGTAGGCATCAGGGCGGCGCTAAGTATCGGGCCAAGGTGAGAATCGGAATGTCGTGGTACCGGCCCAAGGAGAGCATCGCCCGATCTCCGGTAACCACCGCGTCAGCACGTCCCGTCACGGCGCATTCCAGCACGCGGTTGTCCGGATCGTCCTTGAGAATCCTCACGCGGCGTTTCGGATGGACGAGCGTGCCGATCTCCGCCAAAAACACCGCCACGTGGGCGAGCTCTTCCTGGTCGCGGCTGAATTTTCTCGAAAGCGTGGTGAGCAGTTCCTCAAGAATCGCCTTGGAGATGATCAGGGAGTCGTGACCGTTCACCACCCGGCGGATCGCCTCCTCGGCACGGCTTCCAGGGATCGCAAAGGCGGAGACAAAGATGTTGGTGTCGAAGACGACTCTCACTCGGTGAGAAATCGCTCAAGGTCTTTGTCGGTCAGAATGCCCCGTTCCTTCGCGAGTCGGCTCCAGTAGCCCTGGATTCCCTGGAACTCCTTGTTGAGGCGAGTGCGCCGGGCAAGCCGAAGGGCGTCCTGAATCACGGCACTCAGGGTTTTCCCCTCGGATTGTGCGATCCGCTCGGCGTCCTTTGCCAGGTCGGATGGAAGCGAAATCGTTTTCTTGACGGCGGTCCCCATGACTCGATCCCCTGTGGTATGAAAAAATCCTACTCTTGAAACCGGACCTCTGTCAACCGGACCCATCTGGCGCTTCAACTTGGTTCAGAAGAAAGGGGGATGTGACGACCAGAAAACGCCGATCGCGCCAGGCATTCAGCAATTCGGCCTGGGCTCCTCGGCGCATCAATAGCCCGCTCACCATCCTGATTGGTGTCAAGAACGACTCGATCCACGCCGAGTTCACGTCGCTGCACCTGACGTTCAGCCGGGTGTGGTAGTCGGGGCGAATTCGGCGGACTAGAGTGGTCAGGCGAGCCAGTCCGCCAGGCGTAATCCCGGAATCTGGGCAAAATCCTTCGTGTTGTGAGTGACGAGCGTTGCGTCGTGGGCGAGGGCGATCGCCGCGATCCAAGCGTCGGTCTCACCGGTCGGGCGACCCCGCTGGCGTAGCGCCGCTTTTAGCGCGCCGAACGTTCGCGCGGCATCGAGGTCGAAAGTGACGATAGGGAGGCTGCGAAATAGTCGCTCAAGCTTGTCCAGGTTCTCGACGGCACGAGCCGAGGCGGACGCCCCATAATAGAGTTCAGCGGCCACCAGCGCGGGGACGGCGATGTCTCCAAGATGATCGACCAAACGCTGTGCGACGCCGGGAGAGCCGTTAAGATAAGCAACGAGGATGTTGGTGTCGAGCAGAATCACGGGATCGAGAGATCCCGCCCCTGATGCGCGCGGCGTTCTTCAGCGATCTCCCTGAAAATCTCCGGAAGCGACGCATCGTCCCTCCAGACGCCCGCGAGCGCGAGGATCGCCCGCCGTCCCTCCTCATCGACACGCCGCAGCGGCTCGACTGATACGGAGACGCGCGACCCATCGGGGAGCCTGGATCCCTGTTCGAGGTCGATATGTTTCCCGTGGATGGTGCCTGTCAGTGTCTCCCGCATAGTTCCCTCGCTGTGAGAGTGGTAGTTGCCAGTATAACGAGGACTGCCAAGCCGTTCAACTCACCGTCAGGATCCACGCCGTTTGGCTCGAACCGCCGCGACCGCAGAGGCCACGTCCGTGACGACCTCCTCCTCCGAGACAGGCGGTAGCCCGGCTCGAATCTCATCGATGACGTGAAATCTGGCCTCGCGTTCCTGGATCAGCCGCTGAAACTCCTCGGCGCTGATGATTCCGGCGACCGGAATCCCCCCTTGTTCCACGAGGTAACGGGCGTGTCCTGACTGGACGTTCTTGAGGATTTCGCCGAAACGGGTCCGGGCCTGGAGGGCCGGGATTTTGTCGGTGGTATCCGCGGGCTTTTTCATCTCGCGTCTAGGCCGTCCCGACCGAGCACCGGACCGCCCAACTTCCTTTCACGGCATGGAGGAGCGTCGCCCATTTTGGTGAAAAAACCGGGGAAGCACGGCCAAGGCGAGAAGGGACCCCAAATCCTTGAGCGCTAAGACCTTGAAAAAGCGAATGAAGCAAAAACTTCGGCATCTGTAAGACGTATGTAAGACGTGGTCTGATACAAAAGCGCAAAACACGGGAACGATTCGCCTCTACTGCCGGATGGCGAATCCAGAATGGCGGCACGCTGTGGACGCGAAGGCGATCAGGCCATGCCGAATTGGAGGAAGCCATGCTTTCGAGAATGATGCGGAATCGGATCGCAGCGACGTTGTTCGCTACGGCGCTCGTGCCGTTCTCGGCCTGGGCGCAGGTCAATCAGCCTCCGGTGGTTACCGCGGGGGCGGATCAGACGATCTTCCTTGGGCAGATTACGCTCCTCCAGGCGACAGCTATCGATCCGGACGGCGATGCGATCGCGTACTGGAGCTGGATGATCGACTCGGCTCCTAGCGGCAGCTCGGCGACTTTATCGGATCCGACTGAGCCCAATCCAATTTTCGATACGGACATGGTTGGAGACTATGTCCTGACCGTCGCTGCTGCCGACTCTGTGGCGTGGGGCGCCCCGGATAGCATGGTGATCCACGTGGTTCCGATTCTACCGCCAGTGGCAGTGGCAACAGCGAACGTAACGACAGGGCCGGCCCCTCTCACTGTCCAGTTCGATGCGTCGCAAAGTCATGATCCGCAGGGAGCAGCATTGACCTACCGTTGGATCTTCGGCGACGCATCGCTGCCGTCGGTGGACATTTCACCGGTGCACACTTACTTGCAATCTGGCGTCTACATCGCTCACTTGGTGGTGTTCAGCGCCACTGGCCTCGTCGGTGAAGACGCACTCGAGATCACGGTAACGGAGCCCAATGCGGCACCCACCGTGAGCCCTGTCGCATCTCCGGTATCAGGTGCCGCGCCGCTGGCCGTGCAATTCTCGGCCCGTGCGTCGGATCCGGACGGCGATCCACTCAGCTTCGCCTGGGACTTCGGCGACGGCGGCACGAGCGCCGACGCCAACCCGAGCCACGTCTTCGCCGCGGCGGGCACCTACACCGTCCTGCTCACCGTCTCGGATGGACATGCCGAGGTCACGGCCTCGCTGCTTATCACGGTGTCGCCCGCGATCGCGCTGTCCATTGACAAGGCCAAGATCGATCTCAAGAAACCCGGTGGCAGGATCGCGGATGTGTCCATCAAGGCCGACGTCAGCGCCCCGCTGCCCGCACCTGACGACATCCTGGCCGTTCTGGTCGACGGCGTGCCCATCGTTGCCGCCCCGTTCTCCGACTTTCGGTTCGCGTCGACGGACGACGAGGACGATATCGACGACGGCGTGGCGACCGCCTACAAGCTCAAGACGCGCGACATGCGGGTCAAGATCGACTTCGGCGCGGGCCGCCTGACCGTGCACCGCCAGAACGTGCTGCTGCCCACGCTCGATCTGGCCAACGGCCTGACCGTGGAGCTCCGTATCGGCGATGCCGTGGTGGTGGAAAACATTCTGATGACCGCCCACGGGGCGAAGCAGTACCGGTATCACCGGGTAGGCGGGGAGGAGTAGCTACTTTGATCACGGTGCTCCCAGGAGTGTCAAGTGAGGGCTCGTCCTCCCATGGCTCTGAGCCACAGAACTCTTTTTCAAGGAGAAACACAATGAATTCGAACCGGAATACGCGAACACTATACGAAAAATGTCTGGAACAGCCCTTCCTTTCTAGCCGGGCTGGTGTGGGGTCGGCGGACGATGGCCGGTTAGGGCTGGTTTCGCTGCCCGACGAATTCCAGGGATGCGGGCATTCAGGCCATGTCCGTCCCTCGGTGATGTGGACCAACTGCGCAGCCGGATCGATGCGTTCGAGAACCACCAACACACGTACTTAACCGGGGAAGGGGATGGACACAACAATATCCGCGCCCAGACCTCGGCGCCCCTTCGGCCTTAGGCGACAGGAGCCACAGGATGCGTGGCCGGCATTGCGCGGGGACATTGTTCGACAAGAGCAATGATCTGCCGACTTTCCCATACCCAGAAGGGAGATGAGACCGATGGACCGAACAGATATGCGACATGCTCCGTGGGTTAGCCGACTCGCCCTGTGCGTCCTCGTTGTGGCGGCCCTGTCTCCCGCTCGCATGGCCTGGGCGCAACTCGCTACGACCGAGCTCCAGGTGACGCGGTCCACGGCCACGGAGACGACGCCGACCCTGGGCGCCGACAACGCGAGCAGCCTGGTGGTCTACACGAGCCTCTCTGGCGGCGTCGGCCAGGTCTTCTACCAGCGCGTGAGCGACACCAGGCTCCTCGGCAGCCCCGTCCTGGTCAGCGAAGGGGGCACGAACGACCAGCTCAACGACGTGAGCGGCGACTACATCGTCTATACCTCGTACCTCAGCACGACGAGCCGCATGGGCGAAGTGAAGCTCTACGAGATCGCCAGCGGTATGACCACGGTGCTCTCGCAGCTCACGGAGATCTTCGAAGCCCGGGTTCACGACCGTAAGGTCGCCTGGGTCGAAGGCGCTGCCGCCTCGACGCGAGTGATGCTGCTGGACCTAGACGGCCTGGCCCGTGGCGAACGCCCCATCGAAATCGCCGGGCCGATTCCGCCGGCTTCGAACCTCGAGATCGGCGCCAACCTTGTAACGTGGATGGAGCGCATCGACTCGCTGCCCGACGTGCACTTCGACGTTACCGCCTACGACATGCGTAGCGGCGCCCGGGTGACGATTGCGGCGGACCCTGGTTTGCAGGAGGCATTCCCGTCCACCAGCGGGAGCTGGGTAACGTGGCAGGCTGTCGTCGGTAACACCGGCACCCCCACCACGATCGAGGCCTATAACGTGGACACCGGGGAGCGCCGGACGCTCGGACACGCCGGCGCCGCGAACCTGTCCCCGACCATCGACGGCGACCTCATCGCCTTCGAATCGAACGCCTCGGGCAACTTCGAGATCTATCTGTACCGTATCAGCACCGGCGAGACGTTCCAGGTGACGTCGCATCCGGCGGATCAGCGGCTCAACAATGTCTTCGGCAATCACGTGGCCTACGTTGATTCGCGAGACGGCAACCAGGACGTGTACGTGTCGGCGTTCGCATTACCGCCTCCTGACCCGCTGATTGCCCACTACGACTTCAACGGCTCAGCGGACGATATCAGCGGGAAGGGTAACCACGGCACCCTGTTTGGCGGCTCGTTCACGGCGGACTGGGCGGGCAACGCCAGCGGGGCGCTGCTGCTGGACGGGGTGGATGATTATGTGCTGCTCCCCAACGAATTTCGGTTTGATCTGTCGTCCTTCACCATCCTCGCGACGCTCAAGGTTCCCGACTCTTCAAAAGAGAACTGGATCCTGTCCAAAGGGCCGTTCTTCGGCAACTACACGTTGAGGATCCTGGCCGACGATCATCCCTTTCACCCCGGCAAGGCCTCCTATGTTCATCAAATCGGCGGTGGGAACTTCTCGTCGTTGGTGTCCAACCGCCCCGTACCCCTCAACCGATATTTCAATATGGCCGTGACCATTGATGCCGGAGGATCGAGAACCTATTTCGACGGCGCGTTGCAGTTGGAAATTCAACCTCCGTATTTTGCCCCGCCCTTGTTGAACAATGCTCCCGTGACGATCGGGGCGGGCGGGTACTACTCCCTCTCCGACTTCTTTTCAGGGGCGATCGACGAGGTCCGGATCTACAACTACGCCCTTTCGTCCACCGAAATCCGCGATCTGCATGACACGCCGCCTCTCGCCAATGCCGGTCCCGACCAATCCGGTCACGCCGGTACCGTGGTGACTCTGGACGGGAGTCAAAGCACCGATCCCGACGGACACTATCCTCTAAGCTATTCCTGGACCCTCGCCTCCAAGCCGACAGGCAGTACAGCGGTCCTTTCAAAACCTACGGCCGTGAACCCGTCCTTCACGGCGGACGTGCCCGGCGGCTACACCCTGGATCTGATCGTGGCCGACAGCCTCGGGCTCCAAAGCGCGCCGGATACCGTCAGCATCAGCACGTCCAACACCAAGCCGGTAGCGGATGCAGGACCGGATCTGGCGGTCATCGTGCTCGATTCCACGGTCCAACTGAACGGCAGCCAAAGCTACGACGACGATGGCGATCCCCTGACCTACGCCTGGACCGTGGTTCAGCGCCCGGAGGGCAGCAGTGCTGTGCTGTCGGACTCGATCGCGGCCAGCCCCACCTTCGTGGTCGATACGCAGGGCGACTATGTGATCGAGTTGGTGGTGAGCGATCCGTGGAGCGCGAGCGACCCGGATGCCATCACGGTGAGCTTTACGAACGTCAAGCCCGTGGCCAACGCCGGAGGCAATCAGGCCGTCCTGGTGGGTGACACCGTGGTGCTGTATGGCGGGGACAGTGCCGATGCCAATGGCGATCCCTTGACGTATCAATGGAGCCTGGTCTCGGCTCCCGCCGGGAGCAGTGCGGCGCTGGTGGACGCGACCGCTATGCTGGCGTCGTTTGTCGCGGACGCAGCCGGCACGTATGTCGTGAGCCTTGTGGTCCACGACGGCCTGGCGGCGAGCGACCCGGCCAACGTCACCATCGTCGCCACCACCGTTCAGAGCGAGACCACGAACAAGCTGATCGACGCCATCACCACGATCAACAACCTGGACCCCGGCGTGTTCAAAAACAGCAACCTGGTCAACGCGCTGACCAACAAGATCAACTCCGTGTTGGGCCTGATCGAACAGGGGCTGTACCAGGAGGCGTTGGATAAGTTGCAAAACGACATCCTGGGGAAGACCGACGGTTGTGCCACCACCGGAAGCCCCGACAAGAACGACTGGATCATCGATTGTGACGAGCAAGCGATGGTTTATCCATTGGTCATGGAAGCTATCCAACTAGTCGGCCGCTTGCCGTGACGGGTAGCTCAGGCGGCCAGCGTGACGGGTGTTTTGTAAGCCACAGACTGTTCGGGGATAGAAAGCATAAACCAACATAAGGATGGAGGACCGGCGATGAAAAGATCAATAGCAACGGTAATCGGGGGTTTCCCATTATTCATGTTGTGTCTCTGCATTGGGGTTCCCGTAGCTGGTGCAGACCAAATCATCACCGGTACTGTCGTGGATGCCGGTGGTGCCGGGATTCGCGGTATCCAAGTCACTATCCTGGACAGCAAGAATGCAGTTGAGGCGGCCACCACTGCTACCGATTATAATGGGACCTTCAATAGCCCCAATATCCCTTCCGGTTCATACCGGGTTCGATTTGCTGGCTCAGACCAATTTGGGCGGCTTCTATCTCCAGAGTTCTACGGTGATACAGAGCGTGACGAGTTTTGTGGGGGGGCCGTAGTCAGTGTCCTCCCGGATACGAGAACCGGCCTGAAGACAGAAGACATGCAACTCGCGGAGCCTCTCCCGGCGCCCGAAGGGCCTGTCCAAGGGGCTATCCATGGTACCGTGGTTGATGCTGAGACCGGTGTTCCTCTCCAGGGCGTCCAAGTCGCTGTTTTTCTTTCAGATAACGCGCAGACAGTGCCTATTAGTTCCGGGACGAGCATTACGGATGCCGACGGGCGTTACAGAATCGCGTTTCAAGTGGTGGGTACCGACCTAATCAGGATTAGATTTTCTGATCCAACGGGCATCTTTTTCTCTGAATACTCCGGTGAGAGCGACTTAACTCGTGATCATGATGTCTTTTGTGCGGGTACTGTGCTCAGAGTTGATCCAGCGGGGACGACGCAGACCGTCAACGGATTTCTGGACCGTATCCCGGCGGAGCAACTGACTGAGAATCTGACAGGCATGGTCACAGATTTGGATATACCTGCCAACGTGGAGGCGGTATTAGCCACTCCGTTGATTCGGGCTGTGGATCTACTGACCGATGATACTCCCAATAACGATGCGGGGGTGTGTGCCCAACTTGCTTCCTTTATCACGCGGGTGGATATACAGGAAAAGACCGGCCAGCTTAGCCCAGAGGAAGCGGATGCCTTGCGCCAGTCAGCCACCAATATTAGAACGACACTGGGTTGCAGTTAGAGGGCTTTTGAGTGGAGCGCATCCACCAAAGAGAGCCTCTGTGCGGCGGTGAACGAGCTGGGCGCGTTCAAGAATCAAATCGCGGCCCAGAGCGGCAAGAAGATTTCCGACGCGGCGGCCGGGTTGTTGACCGAGTACGCGAACAACATCATCGCCAAGCTGCTCGCTCAGCTCCCGCCTGGCGAAGGGTGCTGATCGAGATGGGCAAGGAGGATCTCCAATGACGCCTGTGAAAAAGCTGGTCATCCTGGGTGTGCTCGGGGGAGGTCTGATCATCCCTCCCAACGCTTCCACCCCGTTGGCTCAGCAAGAAGTACCTGAGAAGCACGCTGCCGTGGGTAAGGCTTCGACCGCCCAGATTCAACGGGCGTACGGCAACCTACCGCTCTCCTTTATCCAGAACAAGGGGCAAGTGGATCAGCGGGTGCTGTTTTATGAGCAGGGAAGTGGTCACGCCACGTCGTTTATGAAAGATGGGATCTCCCTGTCCTTGGTCAACCGCCGCGGGTCGGAGACCATCAAACTTGTTGCCGTTGGCGGCAACAAGAAGCCCACGATCCTGGGGGAGGGCTTGCAGGAAGGGACCGTGAATTACTTCGTGGGCCGGGATCACACGAAGTGGCGGAGCGGGATCCCCACCTATCACGCCGTGGTGTATCAGGAGATCTATCCCGGCATCGACCTGAAGTTCTACGGGACCAATCGGCAACTGGAGTACGACGTCATCGTCAAACCCGGCGCGGACCCGTCCACGGTCAGGTTGGCGTATGAGGGAGTCGAGGCGTTGCGGGTGACTGAGGCCGGGGATTTGGAGATTCGGCTGAAAGGGAGCACGGTCCTGCAGAAAAAGCCCGTCGTGTATCAGGACATCGATGGGAAACGGGTGGCGGTCTCGGCGCAATTCAAAGTCCTCGAACCTGTCGGGGCGACGAGCGCAGCGACCGCGGCAACCCGGAATGAGATGGCAGCGCCTGCGGCTCGCCAGGACCCATCCCCGGCCGTTGCCTACACCTTCGAGGTCGCCTCCTATGACAGGAACCATGCCCTGGTCATCGACCCGACCCTCGTCTATGCCACGTTTCTGGGCGGGAGCGGCGACGAAGACGGCGAGGCGTTCGGTCTGGATTGGGCCATCGATGCGGCCATCGAAGCGGATGCACTGGGTTACGCCTATGTGACCGGTTCCACGACGTCGCTGAACATCGGCGTCGACTCAGCCACATTCGGCGCCCGGGGGGCACACGACGTGTTCGTGGCAAAGCTCAATCCGGCAGGGACCGGTCTCGTCTACGCCACCTACCTCGGGGGAAGCGGCTACGATGGCGGCCACGCGATCACCGTCGATCCGCAAGGCAATGCCTATCTCACCGGCGAGACCACGTCCCCGGATTTCCCCACTACGGACGGCGCCTACCAAAGGACCTGCGGCACGGATACGCTCTGCAACGGCGGGCGCTACGACGCGTTCGTTGTGAAACTGAATCGTGACGGGACCGGTTTGGTGTACTCGACGTACCTGGGCGGAAGCGGCCAGGACGCCGGCCACGATATTCAGGTGAACGCGAGGGGCAACGCCTATGTGATCGGAACGGTTGAGTCCGATCCTCCTGACTATGCGGATCCCGGCTTTCCGACGACACCGGGGGCCTTTGACGAAAAGTACAACGGCTCATGGGGCGATGCCTTTGTGGCCCAGTTGACTTCCGATGGCACCGGCCTGGTGTACTCCACCTACCTGGGTGGCAGCGGCGGCGATGTCGGCGGGGGCATTGCGCTGGACGCGGCCGGCAACGCCTACCTGACCGGCGACACCCTCTCTCCTGGTCTCGCGACGGTCTCCGCGTACGATCTCGACTGCGGAACGGTGACGGCGCCGTGCAGCGACACCGGGAAATTCGACGGCTACGTGGCCAAGTTGAATGCGGCGGGAAGCGCCCTTGAGTATTTCACCTACCTGGGCGGCAGCGAGGAGGACCGAAGCATCGGGATCGACCTGCTCTCGGAATGGAAGGTCTACGTCACGGGTCGGACCTCATCGTCGGATTTCCCGACGACCCCCGGCGCGTTCGATACCGACTTTAATGGCGGAGTGGACCAGTTCGTGGTGGCGCTGAACACCTTCGGATTTTTCTATGCGACGTTCCTGGGGGGTGAGGGAATCGAAGACGGCCATAACCTCGTGGTTGACCCGTCATCAGGCAGCGTCTACGTCAACGGCGGGACCACCTCTGCGGATTTTCCGACCACACTCGATGCCTATGATCGGAGGTGCGGGACCGACGGGACCTGCGACGTCACGCGGGACGGATATCTCGTGAAGCTGCGACTCGATAACACTCTCCCGAACGATCCCTGCGAGATCGCCGGAAGACGGTACAACGACTGCGCCGATCTCAGCTATTCCACGTACCTGGGAGGAAGCGGAGACGATATCGGGCACGGCGTCGCCGTCGATGGGTGGGGCAATGTCTACGCCACGGGGCGAACATCTTCTAAGGATTTTCCGAATTTCCCGCCCTCTTCTTCGGAGTTCCCGGATGCCTACGGGAGGGCCTTCAACGGCGGAGCGACCGACGCATTCGTGGCCAAGTTCGGCCGAACCCCGGCCCAAACGAAGGCCGAAGCGGACGCGCTCCCGATCATCGATCTGCACTTTCATGGTCACCCGGACTGGGCCCGGGACCCTCAGGTCCTCGTGGACGTGTTTGATGAAGTTGGAGTGGTGCGAGCATGCAATGGGGGGGTATTTCCATTTGCCATGGATGACAGCGGAGCCCCGATTGTTGATGACAGAGGAGTCCTGGATTTCGAAACCGCGATCGACGCGATTGATTCGGGGCGGTACATTCCCTATGGCGGCATGGACGTTCTTCGCAAAATCACCTTTGACGACAAGTTGGACCTGGGGGATGCGAACGCTGGAACTCTCAGCGCGAACATGTTGACCTATCTTTCAGGCCTCGAAGCGAACCTTCGTCTGGGACGCTTCTCTGGAATTGGCGAGCTCTTTCCAAATAATCAAAACTCTCACCCCGGTGGTCCAGACACTGATCCCTTCAGCCATCCATCTGTGTACCCAGCGGATTCACCGCTCATGCAGCGCTTGTGGGCCTTGTCGGCGGCATTCCAGATTCCTTTGAATGTTCATATGGAAGCAACCCAAGCCTCCGTGGCGCAGATGGAGCGGCTGCTGGACATGGAATTTGACGGTCGCAAGGGAATTTGGATCTGGGCTCATGCCGGGTTTTATGATAACCCGTCAGGGTTTTGGGAACTCCCCATTGTTACCAGTCCAGACGACAGTTTTTTTGATGAACCACCGGCACCATCGCCGGACTCGTCGCCGATTTGGTTCAACCGACTACTGGAGCGTCACCCAAACCTCTACGTTGAGCTCTCGTATCGGGATCTTCGGCAGGGAGGGTTTTTCGGAATTGTCGATGACTCGGGAATGCTGAAACCCGATTGGAAGGCCCTGCTTGAACAGTATTCCCACCGTTTTGTGATCGGCACCGATGTGGATGCCCCTTATCCGAAAGCGCCGAAAGCGTACGCCGGGCTGATTACCTTCTGGCGGGGGATCTTGGCCCAACTCTCTCCGGAGGCTCGGGCCAATATCGCCCACGGAAACGCTGACCGACATTCACTCTGTGAGCAACGGAATACCCCCGTCGGAAGTAATGTACAAGTATCTCCTGATAGCGGCATGACCGTGACCTTCGCCTCGGTCACTGTCCCTGGCAAGACCACCGTGACCACGAACAGCACCGGTCCCACGCCTCCGGCCGGCTTCCAACTCGGCGATCCACCCACCTACTACGACATCACCACGACAGCGGCGTACACCGCTCCCGTGACCGTGTGTCTCAACTATGACCCGGTACAGTACAGTGATCCGACGGCGCTTCGCCTGCTCCATTACGAAGCCGACGCCTGGACGGACGTCACCACGACGAACGATACGACCACGAACATGATCTGTGGAGAGGTGTCAAGTTTATCGCCCTTCATTGTGGCGGAACCGGTGGCAGACACAACCCCGCCGGTTCTGACTGTCCCGGGCACGATCACCACGAACGCCACCAGCCCGGCGGGGGCGGTGGTCAGCTACAGCGCCTCGGCGACCGACAATCGCGATTCAGCCCCGGGGGTGACGTGTACACCTTCCTCGGGCAGCACCTTCCCGATCGGGACCACCACCGTGACGTGCATGGCAAGTGATGTTGCGGGAAACAGCGCCAGCGTACAGTTCCAGGTGATCGTTCAGGGAGCGCCCGAGCAAATCGCGGCCCTCGTGGGGCTCGTTCAAAGCTTCAATCTCAAGCAGGGGATCGAGAACAGCCTGGATGCCAAGCTGCAGAACGCCCAAGACGCCCTCACCGCGGCCCAGGGCGGAGATCTCCCGTCGGCGTGCAACCTGCTCAATGCGTTCAGTAACGAAGCCCAGGCCCAATCGGGCAAGGCGATTACCCCGGATCAGGCGAGCCAACTCAACGCCGCCGCCAATCAGGTCACGGCGGTGCTGGGATGCCTGTAGCCGGACGAGGTGATTACGGCATTTTCAGTGAGAACCGGAGTGTCAAAATGGAGAGCTTTGTTGTGCGCATTTACCAGCGTACCAAGACGCCGACGGACAGTCTGGTGGGCGTGGTGGAGGATGTCCGGCGCGGGCACCAGACCCCCTTTCACGGCATGGAGGAGCTGTGGGCCATCTTGTTGGAAAAACGTGTCAGAGTGAAATCGACCAGGCCGAGAAAGGGGAGTCCGCCGCCCCATCCAGGCGAGTGAGCATCGCATTTCGTGTTGACGACCGTGTAATGGCCCAAGCTCACGCCGGGAGGTCACCGGCACTGGTGATTCAGTCCCTTGGCCGATGCGAGATCCTCCTCCACGGGCGCATCATCCCGAATGAAGGGTGGCGTGATCCCAAGGAGCTGGAGGTGCTCTTGGCGCTGGTCACGCTGGGCGGCCAGCAGGTCCCGCGATCCGAGCTCGCACAACTGCTGTGGCCGAAGTACGGCGACGACGAGCGCGTAAGCAAGCTCTACGCGGCGCTCCATCGCCTCCAGGAGACCTTGGGCCGATCAGAGCCAACGGGATCGCGATTGATCACGGTCGTCGGAGCACGTCTGTCGCTCAACGCTACATCCTGCTGGGTGGACTGTTGGGCCTTCGAGGAAGCGGTTCGTCAGGCCCAGCGTCTGGGTGTGTTTGGCCAGATGGCGTCGGCCCAAGATCGTCTGAAGGAAGCCAAGGCCCTCTACCGAGGCGAATACTTGCCCGGTTGTCACGGATTGGCGTGGGTAGAAGCCAAGCGCCACGCCCTCCGTCGGCAACGGCTCTGGGTGGAACGGCAATCGGTGGGGCGGTGAACAGAGGTATTGCGGGTTCTCCTGCGCGACGCCAAAACCGGCGTTCGTGTCAGTTCAAGGCTCGCTTCAGACAACATCAAAAGAGGTGGTTGAAGCCACCACCATTGTGCCCGACCAGGCCCGCGAGGAGTTCTTGATCGCCCGATTGGCGTTGCGCGATCTCAGTGCAGTCGACGGGAAGCCGAGCTACAGGGCTCACAAGTGATTTGAAATTATGAGAGAGGGAGGTGCTGGTAACCTGCTGGGTGTACGTGGCAGGTCATCAGCTTCTAAGTCTTTGAAATTGGTGGAGGGTACCGGGATCGAACCGGTGACCTGCTGATTGCGAACGGACAACACGGGTTGTGGCTTCGGGCTTGATGTTGCGACGGTTTCCCCGTTTTCTTTGGCAAAACAGCGACGTTGTTCGATTTCAGGGATTCTACGGATTCCAAGAGTGCTTGGCTTTTTCGACGATTGCTAATTTAGCACAAGCTGGTGGGGTGAACCCTCTGTTGAAACAATCTTCGGGTCTTACGGCCATGAGGGTCGCCGAAAGATTCGGTAGCTCCCGCTGGCCGCGGTATCAAGGGCCTTCGGACAATGCGTTTCGGAATGCAAGGAGAAACTCGCCGGGCGTCACGATCTGAAAGCGAACGGCTTGCCGCACTCTTGGTTGGTGGAAGTGCTTCGTATTCCAAGTCACGAGATAATCGGCCTCGGCCTCAATGGCCGCTGCCAGGATCGGCGCATCATTGGAATGGATCACGCCGGAAAGACGGGAGACCTCCGTAGGAGCTGGATCGTCGACAAGGGTAGGCGCGATCGACTGGATCAACAGGCGATAGTCAGCCACCAATCCGGGCAGCTTCTCGGAGAGGTTGCGGTCGGCTTCGGTCAGGACTTGTGGAGACACCAACGTTTCGACGACGCCGGCCTCGCACAGGCGCAGGACCTCGCGCGCCGCGCCCGTCTGCGAGATCAGGCCCGCAATCAGGGCGCTGGTATCGAGGAACACCCGCCATCGCTTAGCCTCCATACCGTTCTCGGTTGTACCGGCGCCGCTGTTTCTCCAAATCGCGCAACAGATCCTCGAGCGTCAGTCCCTCTTTTTTCAGTTCCCGAGCGGCTTTCTTGGCCACAGCGTCGCCGATCAACTTCTTGGGCGTCAACACGAGCGCGTCTCCGGCCCTGACTACGCTCAGCGTCGTCTCCTCGTCCAATCGCAGTTCCTTCCGTAGCGAAGCCGGAATCGTCAGTTGTCCCCTGCCCCAGACCTTGACCACCGCCATCGCGATTCCTCCAGTTCAGACTATCCGATCAATCTGAAATTCAGTATAATGCTGATCGTTGTAGGAATCAAGCGGAGCCGCGATCTGATCCCGAAGGACTGAAGACTGGTGGCCGTGGGCCCGCTGAGCCACCGATATCGCGCCTCCAGGCATTCACCGTCCAGAAAGGACTATCGTCTAACGGGCGACCGGTCCACGCTTCACGACATATTCTTGCGCTGGGCGCAATCGTGCGTATTCCAGGGTGAAGAAGTATTTTCGCACGTCGCCGTGAATGAGCTTTGTAGCGGCGTTGCCTATCTCGCGGCAGGGGAAAATGACCATAAGCCGTGACCTGCTGATTTTATACTCAGCAGGTCATCAGGCTTCTAAGTCTTTGAAATGGTGGAGGGTACCGGGATCGAGCCGGTGACCTGCTGATTGCGAACGGACAACACGGGTTGTGGCTTGGGGCTTGATGTTGCGACGGTTTCCCCGTTTTCGTTGTCAAAACAGCGGCGTGGCTTGATTCTGCTGATTCTACGGATTCCAAGAGTTCTTGTCCTTCTCGATGATTTCTAACACGAATTAGCACACTCGGCTGGGGTGACCCCCTCTGTTGAGACAGTCTTCCGTTGTCACACTGGGTTGATTGAGCAGCACCAAAAGGTCAGACCGGACCTTCCGACCAGCCTCGCTCTGTAGGTCAATAGTGATCTGGCACCGAGAGTCATTGAAATGTGGTGCCGTTTGCGACGATAATCCGCCAACGCAACCGTCCGCGTCGTTCAACCATCGGCCCGAGAAAGCATTCCGTAACGGTGAAGCGCTGGCTCAAGGAACCATTGCTCCATTTTCTCCTTATTGGCGGGCTGCTGTTTTCGGCTTATGCCTGGCTCAATCGCGGGGAGGCGGAACCGCGCGTCGTGCGCATCACGGCGGCGGAGGTGGACTGGCTCAAGGAGACGTGGGCGCGTCAGTGGCAGCGGCCGCCCGACGAACGGGAGCTCCGCGGCCTCGTGACGGACTACCTGAAGGAGGAGCTTCTCGCCCGCGAAGCGCAGGAACTTGGGTTGGACGAGAACGACACCGTCGTGCGCCGTCGGTTGGCGCAGAAGATGGAGTTTCTCGTCCAGGACACGGCGCAGCTTGCCGAACCGGCCGAGGAAGAGTTGCGCCGGTTGTATGATATTGACCGCGTGCGATACGTCACGCCAGCTCGCATTTCGTTTTCCCAACTCTATTTCAAAACCGAATCGGCCTCCCAGCAGGGGCTGAAGGCGCTTGCAGCTGACCCCGCGGCCGAGCCGGGCGAGCGGACGTTACTGGAGCGCGACTACACCGGGGTGGATGAGCAGACGGTGACCAGTCTCTTCGGGCCGGAGTTTACCGATAGGGTGTTCACCCTGCAGTCCGGTTCCTGGCAGGGCCCGGTGAAGTCTGGTTACGGGTTTCATCTCGTCTGGATCGACGTGAGGGAGGCCGCCGAGCCGCGCCCGTTCGAGGAGGTGCGCGCACAGGTGGCGGAAGAGTGGCGTCACGCGCAGCAGACCCAGGCGAACAAACAGTTTTTTGCCTCGCTGTTCAAAAAATACGATATCCAATTGGATGAAAGCGTCAAACCATTGATCTGGCCGCTGACGGAGATAGTGAGATGAATCGGGCGGTCGCGATGGCGCTGCTGTTGATGGCCGCCGGTCCGGTCTGGGCTCATGAAGTCCGCCCGGCCTATCTTCAGCTGCACGAGGAACGGGCCGGTGAGTTTCGCGTGCTCTGGAAAACGCCAATGCAAGGGGAGTTGCGGTTGGCGCTGTCGCCGGAATTCTCCGGGCGCACTGAGCCGCTCACGCCTGTCACGGAGCGACAGTCCGGCGCCGCTGAGGTGCAGACGTGGCGGTTGAAAGCGATCAACCCCTTGCGCGGCCAATCGGTGCGCATTGACGGGCTCGAAGCGACGATGACCGACGCCCTGGTGCGTATCGAATTCGCCGATGGTACGACCTGGACGCAACGGTTGACGCCGGGTCGACCCGTGGCGGTGATTCCCGCGAGTCAATCAGGTCTGACGGTGGCGGGCATCTATCTCACGCTCGGGGTCGAGCACATCCTGCTTGGTGTGGACCACCTGCTGTTCGTGCTCGCGCTTCTGCTGATTGCCAACGGGACCCGGCGTCTGGTCAAAACCGTCACCGCCTTCACCGTGGCGCACAGCGTCACGCTGGCGCTGGCGACGCTCGGGTTCGTGCACGTGCCGCAGGCGCCGGTCGAGGCGGTCATTGCACTGTCGATCGTCTTCGTGGCCGCTGAGATCGTTCACGCGCGTGCCGGGCGGGAGGGACTGACGGCCCGTGCGCCCTGGATCGTGGCGTTCACGTTCGGGCTGCTGCACGGTTTCGGCTTTGCCGGCGCCTTAAGCGAAATCGGTCTGCCGCAGGGACAGATCCCGATTGCGCTGCTCTTTTTTAATCTCGGCGTTGAGGCCGGCCAGCTGATGTTTGTCGCCGCCGTGCTGGCCGTTATCGCCATCATCCGACGCACCCGCATGCCGATCCCGCTCTGGGCGAAGCTGGTGCCGGCCTATGCCATCGGCAGCGTGGCCATGTTTTGGGTCATTCAGCGAATCGCATCATTTTAAATAACCAACAAGGAGCCAATGACCATGCTCAGACAGAAGATATGGAAAGCGATGCTCCCGATGGTGCTCGTCGTCGCCTTCGTGGTGCCGGCATTTGCCGCGGAGCAGGAACTACAGACCGACCTGGGCGCGATCGACAAAGAGGCTGTCGGACAGGCCTTCAAGAAGCCGGGTTATTCGCCGTACGCAGGGCGCAACTTCCCCACGCGGCCCTACTTCGGCGACACGCACCTGCACACCGCGATCTCGCTCGATGCCGGTGCCGTCGGCGCGAAGGTGGGGCCGGACACCGCCTATCGCTTCGCCCGGGGCGAGGAAGTGACGACCTCCACCGGCCAGCCGGCGAAGCTGTCGCGTCCGCTCGACTTCCTGGTGGTCAGCGATCACGCCGAAGCCTTCGGCGGCATGGTCGAGGTCATCAAGGGCAATCCCGCGCTGTTGGCCGATCCGCAAGTCAAGCAATGGCACGATATGATCGCCGCCGGCGGCGACACGGCGGTCAAGGCCGCATGGGACATGATCGGCGCGCTTTCTGCCAACAAGCTGCCGAAGGTGATGACCGATCCGGCGTTCATCCGCTCGGTCTGGGAGCCCTACATCAAGACCGCCGACCGGTTCAATGAGCCGGGCAAGTTCACCGCCTTCATTGGTTACGAGTGGACCAGCATGCCGGACGGCGACAACCTGCACCGCAACGTCATCTTTCGTGACGGCGCGGACAAGGCCATCCAGTCCTTCCCCTTCTCGGCCACCGACAGCGAAAACGTGGAAGATCTGTGGAAGGTGCTGGCCGCCTACGAGGAGAAGACGGGCGGCCGGGTGTTGGCGATTCCGCACAATGGCAATGTCAGCGGCGGGCGAATGTTCGCGCTGGCCGATTTCCTGGGCAATCCGCTCACCCGCAAGTACGCCGAGGCGCGCGCCCGCTGGGAGCCGGTGGTCGAGGTCACCCAGCAGAAGGGCGACAGCGAGTCGCACAGGTTTCTGTCCCCCAATGACGAGTTCGCGGGTTATGAGGCCTGGGACAAGATGAACCTCAACGGCACCAAGTTGCACAAGGACGAATATTTCCAATCCGAATACGCGCGCGCCTCACTCAAGAACGGCTTGAAACTTGAACAGCAGCTCGGTGTCAACCCCTTCAAGTTCGGCATGATCGGCAGCACCGATGCGCATACCGGCATCTCGGCAGTGGAAGAAGAAAACTTCTTCTCCAAAGCCCCACCCTACGAGCCAAGCGCCGAGCGGACAACGCACGTGTTCACGAAGTCCGGCGACAAGACAGTGATGTCGTGGGAACTCGCCGCCTCGGGTTATGCGGCGGTCTGGGCTACGGAAAACACGCGCGAGGCGCTGTGGGATGCGATGAAGCGCAAGGAGGTCTACGCCACCACCGGCCCGCGCATGATGGTGCGCTTCTTCGGCGGCTGGGACTTCGAGGCCACGGACGCACTGAGCCGGCTGCCGGCGGCCGTTGGCTACACCAAGGGCGTACCCATGGGCGGTGATTTGCGCGATGCCCCGAAAGGGAAGTCGCCGACGTTTCTCGTCGCCGCCCTCAAGGACCCGATCGGCGCGAATCTGGATCGCATCCAGATCATCAAAGGCTGGCTGGACGCCAAGGGCGAGGTGCACGAGAAGGTCCACGACGTCGTGTGGTCGGGCGGGCGCAAGCCGGATGCGAAAACCGGCAAGTTGCCGCCGGTCGGCAATACCGTGGATGTGCAGAATGCACTTTGGACCAACACGATCGGCGACCCGGAGCTGATCACGGTGTGGACGGATCCGGATTTCGACCCCACCCAACGCGCCTTTTACTACGCCCGCGTCATCGAAATCCCAACGCCGCGCTGGACGGCCTATGACGCGAAATACTTCAAGGTCACGTTGCCGAAGGAGGTACCGATGACCACGCAGGAACGGGCCTATACGTCGCCGATCTGGTACTCGCCGGGGAAGTAAATGGAGAGGTCGAAGAGTCGCAGGGTCGACGAGTCGAACATGTTTGACCCCTTCGACTCTGTGACTCTGGGACCCTGCGACTAACGGTTCAACCCATGGAGAAGGCGAAGCGAATTGACGACCTGTGGATTTGGCAACAAGCCCGCGATCAATGTGTGCGGCGGTGGCAATGATGCCGGGGTCTATCTGGAGGACGCGTTCTTCTCCGGCGAACCGTGAGTGCGGCTCCTAATTGCGATGCGATTGCGGCGTTCACCCAACGTCACTTGAGGTCGGCGAGGTCCGTCCACACCCGACCAAGGGGCAGCGCGGTTGTCTTTGGCCCCATTGAGAAAGTGTCTTTGCCCGCATGGATGACGTAAAGGTGAGACAGACGGAGGTTGGCGAGTGCGGAGCGCATCGAGGGGGTCACTTGGGGCGCGTCGGTGTGTTTCACTTCGAAGCCCAGGCGCACCCGGCCGCGTGCAATCAGAAGGTCGAGTTCCGCTCCGGAATGGAGACCCCAAAAGAAGCACTCCCGAGGATGGGCGCCGAGGCGGTTGATGATTTGGCCGATCGCGAAACCTTCCCAGGACGCGCCCCGTTTGGGATGACCGAGCAGGTCATCGCGCGTACCCACGCCGAGCATGGCATGCAGCAGCCCGCTGTCCGAGAGGTAGACCTTGGGCGCTTTGACCGCGCGCTTGCCGGCGCTCTCGTGCCAGGGCGGCAGTCGAAATGCGACAAACGTCGCGACCAGAAAATCGAGATAGGCGCGCACGGTCTTTTCCGACACGCCGAACGCCCGGGCGAGTTCGGCCCCATTCCAGGTCTGCCCGTGATAGTGAGCCAGCATGTTCCAGAAGCGCCCGATGACCGCGGGCGAGAGGCGAAGTTCCAACTCCGAAATCTCCCGCTCGATGAAGGTCGCGATGAACTGTCGGCGCCAGAGGAAACTCGCCGCATCCGTTTTGGCGGTAAACGACAGCGGGAATCCGCCTCGCAGCCACAGACGGTCGATCGCGCGCAGTCCGACTTCGGACAGATCGAACCCGGAGAGTTCGTGGTACGCGATGCGTCCAGCGAGCGTTTCGGAGCTCTGGCGCAAGAGCGGCGGGGAAGCACTGCCGAGCACAATGAAGCGAGCGGGTCGAGGGCGTCGATCCGCGAGCACGCGCAACACGGGAAACAGGTCAGGACGTCGCTGGATCTCGTCGAGCACGACCAGGCCCTTGAGCCCTTCCAGGGCAAGCATGGGCGTGTCGAGCCGCGCCAAGGCCCGAGGGTCTTCGAGATCGAAGAACGTCGTACGGTCGCCGGTTTGCTCGGCCAACGCGCGCGCGAGCGTGCTCTTGCCCACCTGTCGTGCGCCGATCAGGCCCACAACCGGAAACTGTCTGAGCAGACGCTGCAGGACGGCCAGGTGTCGGGAACGAGCGAGCATGGCGCATATCTTACCACGAAAATCAGGAGTCTAACTCCCGTTTTTCCTGGTGATCATCTTGGCCCGTTCTGTCTCCGGGCAATGCGATCGCGCGTAGCTCGAAGCAGGCGGGTCAACAGAGGCAACGGGGGAAACCGTACATGAAGAAAGTCGTCGCCTGCGCGATCGTCGCGCTGGGGATCTGGACTGACGCGGCCGAGGCGGTCGACTGGCCGCAGGAGATCGACGCGCCGGAGGGAAAGATATTCGTCTACCAACTGCAGCCGGAGAAGCTCAGCGGCAATGTGTTGACTGGACGGGCCGCGACGGCGATCGAGCTCAAAGACAAACCTGAGCCGGTCTTCGGGGCGTTTTGGTTCTCCGCAAAGATTGACACGGACCAGGACGAGGGCACGGCGCTCGTGCGCGACCTGCACGTGACCAAGGTGCGCTGGCCGGACTCGACCGAAGCGGGCCAGGCCCGGTTCACGGAGATCGTCAACAACGCGGTGCCCAAGGCGGGCTTTGAGATTTCACTGGAGCGGCTTTCCGCGAGCCTCGCGAGCGCGGAGCGCGAGCAACGCAGTCTCGCCTCGCTGAAGAACGATCCGCCTGCGATTGTGTTCAGCGAGGAGCTCGCGGTGCTGCTGCTCTACGACGGCGCGCCGCGCTTTCGAGCGATCGAGAACAGCGGCTACGAGCGCGCGCTCAATACGCCGTTCGCGGTCGCGCGCGACGCGAAGACGAAGCGGGTCTATTTGAGCAGCGGGACGCTCTGGTACAGCGCAGACGACCCATGGGGTCCGTTCGCGCCCACGCAATCGCCGCCCGCGGATCTGGTCAAGATGCTGCCCCCGCCGGACAAGGACATCCCGGCACCCGCGAAGCCGCCGAAGATCGTGGTCGCAACCAAGCCCACGGAACTGATCGCCACCGACGGCACGCCCAAGTGGAAGGCGCTGGCGGGGGACAAGCTGCTCTACGTCGAAAACACCGAAACACCGTGGCTGCGCGCCATCTCGGACCAACAGATGTACGTGCTGCTTTCAGGCCGCTGGTATCGCGCCAAGACGCAGAAGGGCCCCTGGTCGTTCGTGCGGCCCGATCAACTCCCCGTGAGCTTCAAGGACATCCCTCCGGACTCGCCGATCGGGGGCGTGCGCACCTCGGTCGCGGGAACACCGGAAGCCGAGGAAGCCGTGCTCGCCGCCGCGATTCCCCAGACCGCCGCCATCAAGCGCAGCGAGGCGAAGCTGGAGGTCCAATACGACGGCGCGCCGAAGTTCGAGAAGATCGCGGGCACCAACGTGTCCTATGCGGTCAACACCGGCGCGCAGGTGCTGGAGATCAACCAGCGCTATTACGCGGTGGACAACGGCGTGTGGTTCACGTCCGCGTCCCCCACCGGTCCTTGGACCGTGGCGGACAAGGTTCCGAAGGAGGAAATCGACAAGATTCCACCTAGTTCGCCCGTGTACAACGTGACCTACGTCACCATCTACGATTCCACACCGGAGGTGGTGTACGTGGGATACACGTCAGGCTACCTCTGGTCTTACCCCTATTACGGCGTGCCGGTGTACGGCACCGGCTGGTACTACCCCCCGTATTGGGGTCCCGTCTACTACTACCCGCGGCCGCCCACGTGGGGTTTCCATGTCGGGTACAACCCGTGGACCGGCTGGAACTTCGGCGTGAGTTGGACCAACGGATTCTTCAGCTTCGGCGTGAGCTGGGGCGGCGGCTACGGCCCCTATCCTCCGTATCGCTGTTGCGGCGGCTGGTACGGGGGCGGGTATCGTCCGCCGATGGTAGTCCACCATGGTGACATCAACATCGGCAACACCATCAACGCCGGCAATCGCGCAAACGTCAGCGACCGAATGGCTGCCGCAGGCGACCGCGCTCGCCCCGGCCAGAACAATAATCTGTACAACCGACCGGAGAACCGCGCGCGCGTAGCGGACCGCGCCACCGCAACCCGCGACCTCCAACAGCCCCGACCAGCGACCGGGCGAGACAACAACGTGTACGCGGATCGCAACGGCAACGTGGCGCGGCGCACCGGCGATCAATGGGAAACGCGCGACCAAGGCGTCTGGAAGCCCGAGCCTTCCGTGGACGACCGGACGCCTGAGCCACGCCAGCCGCAAACGCCGCCCTCGCGCGAAACGCGCCCCGCCCCAACGCCTTCAACGCCGTCGTTCGACCGGGCCGACATGAATCGGTCGTACCAAGCGCGGCAGTCAGGCGCCGCGCAGGAGCGCATGCGCCCGGCGCCGCGTGCAGGAGGCGGAGGCGGGCGCAGACGGTAGGCGGCCACGCAGCTAAATGAGTTCGATTTCTGCGTGATGTCCGGCGGCCGCGGCAAGACCCGCATCGCGGGTTACCAACGGTGCGGCAAGGGCCTCTGCCAGGACAAGATAGGCCGCGTCGTAGGCAGTGACGTTGTGACGCAGCTCCCAGATCCGGGGGAGAAACGGGTCATGAGGGTAACGGGTCATCGGGAAATCGGTGAGGTCTTCCAGCGCCTCGAGTCCCCGAGCGGGATCGAGTTGGCCGCTCAGGGCATAGCGGCGAAGCACCTGCGCGACTTCAACATCCAGCAGATGAGGAGCATGAAGGGTCTCGTTCGCGGCAAAAAGCCGCTCACGGACCAGCGGTGCAGAAGGGGTATTGAGCAGGACTTCAAGCATCGCCGAGGCGTCGACAACGATCACCGGGGCTCGCGTTCGGCCCTGACGGCCTTGGCCGGAGGAACTTTGGGGGTAACCGACGTTCGGCGCTCGAGTCGGTTGATCAATTCGCCGACCGTGGGGCGTTCTGCGACGCGCCTGACCTCCTCAAGGAGGTAATCGGACAACGAAAGTCCTGCGAGAGCCGCTCTGGCCTTGAGTTTGCGATGGAGTTCGTCGGGGACGTGACGAAGCTGGATCATCTTGGACATGCGCGTATTATGACTGCATGTTATCCACATGTCAATATCGTGAGGCCATGCGGCGCGTAATGACAGCCGGAAGGAATTCGGGGCGGACCCCATGAGGACATCGGTTTCCATTCCACCGGGATCACGGATCCGAACACGGGCGCGCCGGCCGGCGATGACGGCGTGGGCAGCGAGCTGAAACTCGCCGCGCGTTAGCGGGACGGGTGTCCAGGAGCTCCGTGCCGACCTGACGCGCTGCCCAGTCCCGCCGCACCCGCGTCAGGCGCCAGGGAGTCTTGAGAATTCTAAAGCGGACTGGATGGAGCGAGCTACAACGAAAGGTCATCGCGTGCGAACGATTGTTCGCGAAATTGTTTACCCTCGCATCGGTTGTGGTCAATCTCGTGTCCTTGGACCGCCGGCCTCAAGGAGCCGGAATGCCCTGCGGGTTGCAGACCGTGACTTCGAGCCGGTTGAATCGCTTCACATAGGCGGGACCGTGGTGTGGTGTGACGAGATAGTTCTTGCCTTTCGGGTAGTGCGATCGGAATATCTCCAGGGCCCCCGGGGCGAACTCCGAGGGGTTCCACTTGCACTCGATGGCATCCACCACATCGCGGGGACGTACGAGGACGAAGTCCACCTCGCGCCCGGCTTTATCTCGCCAGTAGCGGATCGGCAGGTTCGGGACATGCGCCTGCAGGTGCTCCAGCACGATGTGCTCCCAAAGCACGCCGTAGTCCTCGGGGCGCAGCGGCTCCCAGCCGCGCGCGAAGCTCACGAAGCCCGAGTCGAATCCGTAGACCTTGGGCATCTTCACCAGCTCCTTCTGGCCGCCGCCGTGGAAGGGGCGCACGCGGGTGATGGCCTGCGTGATCTCCAGAGCCCGCAGATGGCTCTCGACGGTGGGCCGCGAGATGCCGAGGGCCGCGGCGGCCCGCGTCTGCTCCAGTTGCCCCCCGCTCTGGCGCAGGACGTACTCGAAGAGCGCGTTGAAGCGGGTGATGTCTCGGAAGGCGAAGAGCCGCTGGATGTCCCGCGCAAAGAAGGAGTCCATCCATTCGCGGTAGAACGACGGCATCTTCGCGTCGGCGAGCAGCGTCTGGGGGAGACCGCCGTGGTACAGGCGTTTCAGCAGAGTAGCCCCGAAGGCGCCGAGCTCGGTCCACAACACGGGCACCAGATGCAGCTCACGCTTTCGTCCCGTGAGGGTGTCGCGAAACTTCCTGCTGGCAGCCAGCGTGGAGGAGCCGGTGGCCAGGATCCGGAGATGGGGGAACAGGTCGGCCCCGACCTTCAGCACGCGGCTGGGGTCGCGCAGTTGGTGGATCTCGTCGAAAATGACCGCCGGCTTGGGACAGTTGCGGTAGAACAGGACCGGATCGCGCACCATGTCTTCGACCGCCGGCAGGTCGCAGTTGACATAGAACGTCTGCTCGGCGCCGAGGCTCTGCGCCAGGGTGGTCTTGCCGGAGCGCCGGACGCCGGAGAGCCAGACAATGGGGGCTTCCCGCCAGGCGCTCTCAATGCGTGCTTGCCAAAAGGGTCGGGTTATCATGAATATCGTACTTTGCATTTAGTGTGACTTTTTGTCAAGTACGAAATCTGAGAGGCACTTCATATATCTCATCACACCGTCGGTGGCGGACTGGATAGAGTCGGGTTACAACGAATAGAGTCGGGTTACAACGAAAGGTGATCGCATGCGAACGATTGTTGTGAAATTGCTTACCGTCGCGTTGGTTGTGGTCATCGGAACCGTGGTCGTCGGCTGTGCCTCGGCGCCGCGGCGACCGGATCGGACAGTGCAGGATCTGTTCGCGGCTCGGCAGATCGATGACGTGGCGAGAGCCAAACAAACCCGCCAGTTCATGCAGAAGCTGTTGGAGCGTGTCGAGCGCGAAACCGAAGCCTCAGCGCAGGGTGTGAAGGTGACCAAGTGGAAGACCATCGACGTCCTCGTCATCTCGGGCGGCGGGGACTGGGGCGCGTTCGGCGCCGGTGTGTTGAAGGGCTGGGGGAAGGTCAAGGGCGAGCTGGCGCGGCCGCAGTTCGACGTGGTCACGGGCGTCAGCACGGGGGCGTTGATCGCTCCCTTTGCGTTCCTGGGCGACAATGAATCCTATGACCGCGTGGTCCAACTGTATCGCCATCCCCAGAAGGACTGGGCGGTCTCGCGCGGTACGTTGTTCTTCTTGCCGAACAACCCGTCGTTCTTTGCGCTGCCCGGTCTGGAACGCGAAGTGCGCACGGCGCTGGACCGTCCGATGCTGGAGCGCATCGCGGCGCAGGACGGCAACGGTCGCGGACTGCTGGTGAACACCACGAACATCGACTTCGGCAGCATGCATGCGTGGGACATCGTGGCCGAGGCCAAGACGGCGCTGGCCAAGAACGATCCCGACTGGGTGCACAAGATCCTGCTGGCCAGCGCGGGCATACCCGGTATTTTCCCGGCACGGGACATCGGTGAGTACCTCTACGTGGACGGCGCCATCACCGGGAACATTCTATACGGCGGGCGAGTGCGTCAAGAGGACAGCCTGCCCGCGTTGTGGGAGGCGAGACATCCCGGTGAGCCGATGCCGCTCCTGCGTTACTGGGTCATCTTCAACAACCAGTTCCGTTTTCCGCCCCAAGTGACGAAAGGGCGCTGGCCCGACATCATGACCCGCGCCACGATCATGTCCACCCAGACTTCCACCGTCAATTCCATGCGCCACCTCTTTGCACTGGCGGAAATCGCGAATCTCAAGCACAGCGGAGAAATACAGGTGCGCGTGATGGCGGTCCCTGACGAGTGGGTGCCGCCCAAGCCCGGCACGTTTCAGATCGAGGTGATGAACACCTTGGCTGATCTGGGCGAGCAAATGGGCGCCGATCCCACCAAGTGGCGGACAGAGCCGCCGTGAGAACAATCGCGGCGGGCGTCAGGATAGAACTTGAGAAATCTAAAGAGTAAGTTTATAAATCTCAACTATGAGATACGTTCGACGCCGCTTAGAGGCTCAGATCCGGAAAGCCGTCAAAGACTTTCCCGCGGTCATCCTCACAGGGCCCCGCCGGGCCGGGAAGACCTGGCTGCTCCGGCACCTGTTCCCCAGGGCCAGTTATTTCCTGCTGGAAGATCCGGACATCGTGGCGCGGCTCCGGGCCGACCCGCAGGGATTTCTCGATGCCGTGAAGACGCCCGCGATCCTCGACGAGGTACAGAACGTCCCCGAGGTTTTCGCGTTGGTCCGCTCGCGTATCGATCGCCGGCCGCGGCGCGCCGGCCAGTGGGTGCTGACGGGCTCGCAAGAGGCGCCGTTGATGCGGGGCGTATCGGAATCGATGGCCGGCCGCGCGGCGGTGTTTCAGTTGTACCCGCTGTCCGTGCGCGAGACGCCGAAGGTCACGCTGCTGCACGGGGGCTATCCCGAGGCCGTGGCGAGACCGGGCGGCGCGAGGCTGTGGTTTAGCTCCTACCTCCAGACCTACCTGGAGCGGGACGTGCGAGCGGTTACGGCGGTCAGGGACCTCGCCACGTTCAGGCGGTTTCTGGCGTTACTGGCGAGCCGGCACGGGCAGGTGTTGAACAAGACCGATCTGGCCGCGCCAGTCGGCGTCAGCGTGCCGACGATCACGCAATGGCTCGGGGTACTGGAGATGACGGCGCAGATTCTGATCGTTCCCCCGTACTATCAGAACTTCGGCAAACGGCTGATCAAATCGCCGAAAGTGTATATCGCCGACTCCGGCCTTGCTTGTCATCTGCTGGGAATCGACACGGCAGCCGAATTGGCCAAGTCGCTGTTCCTGGGCACGCTGTTCGAGGGTTTCATCGCGTCGGAAATCGTCAAAGGTCAGGTCAATGCGGGCGGGCGGCGTGAACTGTATCACTTCCGGGACGAACAGGGATTGGAAGTGGACTTCGTGGTGCCGGGGCGTGGAGGATCCGTTTCGTTGGTGGAGTGCAAGGCCAGCAAGACGATCACGCCGGCGATGGCGGCGCCCATGCAGAGGCTGGCTCAGGCGATGAAGAAGAAGTGCCCCAAGCGGGCCGCCGTGGACATGTTTCTGGTTCACCAGGCGCCGAAGTCAGGCGCCGGAACACCGGCGGTGGCGCCGGGCGTGCGGGCGCTCTCCTGGCAGGGATTCTTGGAAAAGCCGTAACGGAACCGTGCTCGCGGCATGGCGCGCCGATCGACAATGCAGATCCCCGTGTCACCGTACACTGAGAGACGCACTCGGCCGTTGGTGGCGCTCGCGGCGCTGGGTCTGAGCGCCTGTGTCTCACTGCCGACCGGTTACCCCCGTACCGAATCGTCGGCATTGACCGAGACCAACGATACGTTGCTCGGGCGGGCGTTCGTGCCGCTCGTTGCGGAGCACCCCGGGGAGTCGGGATTTCTCGCGCTCGAGCGGGGGTTGGACGCGTTCGTCGCTCGCATCGTCCTGGCCGAGGCGGCGCAGAAGAGCCTGGATGCGCAGTACTACATCTGGCACGGCGATACGACCGGCCGCCTGCTCGCGGAGGCGCTGGTGCGCGCCGCGGAGCGCAGGGTGAGAGTGCGCCTGCTGCTGGACGACCTTGGTACCGCGGCCAAGGACGACGCGCTGGTGGCGCTCGACGCGCATCCGAACATCGAGGTCCGCCTGTTCAACCCAATCGCGCTGCGCACGGCGCGGGGCCTGGGCATGCTGCTCGACTTCGGGCGCGTCAACCGCCGCATGCACAACAAATCGTTTACCGCCGACAACCACGCCACCATCGTGGGCGGGCGCAACGTTGGCGACGAGTACTTCGAGGCTCGGCCCGATCTGGACTTCGGCGATCTCGATGTGCTGGCCATCGGCCCTGTGGTCAGCGAGGTGTCGTCGGCGTTCGATCTCTACTGGAACAGCGCGGCGGCGTTCCCGATCACGGCGTTGACAAACGTTCGCGTCTCCTTGCCCGGCACGAAATAGGGGGAGATGATCAGCAGCTCGCGGCGCGTGAGAGCGATGACCTTCCCGATCTGCGGACCGAGGTGCGTGGAGGTGTCCGCGGGGTCGGTCGCCACCTTGCGGGGATGATCGTAGCCCAGCCACGCGCGGCCCCAGACGAAGGACACCTTGCCCTGCCGCAATTGCGTGGCCAGGGCAGAGTTCTTCAGCGCCTGCGCATAGGCCGAGTCTTCCTGCGCCTCCCGATACGCGCGCAGTGCCTCGCGGCGTCGCGCCAGGTCCTCGGCCGCGGCAACTCCAACTGGCGGGGCCCGGTCTGGATGCCGGTGAACGCGATGATCATCCGGGCGTTGCTCAATTTCTACCTGTACTACGGTGACAACTTCAAGATCGAGTGCCCCACTGGGTCAGGGAAGATGATGAACCTCTTTGAGGTTTCCAAGGAGATCGCGGATCGGCTGAGCCGGATCTTCCTGCGTAATGAACAGGGGCAGCGGCCAGTCTATGGCGGCACGGAAAAGTTCCAGACCAATCCTCTCTGGCGAGACCATCTCCTCTTCTACGAATACTTCCACGGCGACAACGGCGCCGGGCTGGGCGCGAGCCATCAAACCGGGTGGACCGGGCTCGTGGCCAAGTCCATCCAGCTCTACGGCCTTCTGGATGCCAAGCGGGCGCTGGAGGGCGGCAAGCACGCCGCGTTCAAGAAGGGCACCCCGGATGCTGGGAGCGTGAAAGGGACCGACGCCCAAAAAGAAGACGTGACGATCGAGCTAAAGGCAATGAAGGCGGCTGACAAGGCGGAGGACAAAGCGCGATAGGGTTGGACGAGACGCGCGATGAGGCCGTCCGATGGGAAGACTGCGGAGTGCGACCTGTTCCAGGAGCGTTCCTTATGAGCGACGCCATGTCCGACGTCCGGCCGGCCATGTGAACGTCACCGCAGTTGCGACCAATTTCTTCACGGTTGGTGCGTACCTCTATTACGCCCGCCGTGAACGGTAGTCGATCAGGAATTCGGGCAGTCGTGGAATGCACAAATGTGCGATCACATACCGTATGGCTGGTTGTCCTTACGGGCCTGCTCGTCAGCGCAGGGCCGGCGGCGGCCCAGCAGCTCGAACCCCGGGCCTATTCGCCCTCGCCCGTTGGCGCGAACTTCCTCGGCTTGGGCTACGCCTATTCGAGCGGGGGCGCAGTCACGGACCCCTCCGTGCCGATTACGAACATCCATGCCCGAGTCCACAGCGCGGTACCTTACTACGGTCGCACCTTCGGCCTGCTCGGCCGGCAAGCCAGTGTGACATTGACGACTCCGTACGCGTGGGCCACGGTCTCTGGCGACGTGCAGGAGGTCAATCGAACCGTTGATCGGTCCGGATTCGGCGACCCGCAATTTCGGCTTAGCGTGAACGTGATCGGGGGGCCGGCGCTGACACCGCAAGAATTCGCGCGTCATCAACAGGCAACCACCCTGGGCGCAAGCGTCATCGTCATCGCCCCGTTCGGCGAGTACGACTCCTCAAAGTTGATCAACCTGGGAACCAACCGCTGGGCGTTCAAGCCGGAGGTGGGGCTCTCGCAGCCCCTGGGAGCTTGGAACCTCGAATTCTACGCGGGCGTGTGGCTGTTCACGGAAAACGACGACTTTTTCGGCGGCCAGGTACGGAAACAGGATCCGCTTGCCTCGCTCCAGACCCATGTGGTATACACGATCCGTCCGCGCCTGTGGGCGGCCTTCGACTTCACCTACTACTCGGGCGGGTCGACGACGGTTGACGGCGCGGTTCAGGACGACCGGCAAAACAATACCCGCGGAGGAATCACTCTGTCGGTCCCGGTGACAGTTAGCCAGTCCGTGAAGCTTACCTGGGCGCGGGGAGTCTCGACCCGCATCGGCTCCAACTTCGATACGATGGGGGTTGCGTGGCAGTTGCTGTGGTTCTAGCGGCCAATGATCTCACATAAGGAGTATGAGATGCCTCAAGATGCGCGACTGTGGGCCTACGCTCTGGCTCTCACACTAATCGGCGGAGCGCTGGCCGGTTGCGTTCAGCCGAAGCCGTATCCGATCCAGGGTGCCTATCGCTACCAGTGCGAGGGTGGGAAGACGTTCCAGGTGACAGTGGCTCCGGATCAGAACTCGGCTGTGGTGAAGTTTGACGAGCAGGAGTGGACTATGAAGCGCACCATCTCCGCGAGCGGCGCGACGTTTACCGACGGCGGAAAGGTCCTGTGGATGAAGGGCAACCAGGCCCTGATTGAATCTGACAGCGAGGTCTTGTTCCGAAAGTGCACGTCGGTGTCCTCGCCCCGGTAAGCTCGCGTGGTCAAGCCATTGATCAGGAGTGGATGATGGCAAGAGGATTGTGGATTGTGGTCGTCGCAGTGATCGGGCTGGCGGCGAACGAGACGTGGGCCGAGGAAGTGCCCGATACATGGATGCTCCGAGCCGGAGGCTTTCTCGTGCGCAATTACGACACGACGCTCCGCCTCGACGCGGTCGGAGCGCCAGTGGGTACGACCATTGATTTCGGGGACACGCTCGGCGGAGATTCCAGCGCCAACGTGGCGCGAGTGGACGGATACTACCGTTTCAATCCCCGGCACCGCGTGGACGCGTCCTATTACCGGATTCAGCGGGAAGGTGTACGCGATTTGGATCTGACCATTCAGTGGGGTGACGAGAGTTTTGCCGTCAACGACGTGATCAACAGCGAGATCGACACCGGGGTCGTGAAGCTCGGGTACACGTACTCCTTTTACCACAATGATGATGTGGAACTCGGCGTGTCGGCAGGCTTCTATACATCCCTCGTACGGGTGGCGTTGTCCGACTCAACCGGTCAGTCCGAAGCCGAGAGTGTCACGGCGCCCTTGCCCGTGTTCGGCTTCCTGATGGACTATCACATCACCCCGCGTTGGACCGCAAAGGTATCCGCGCAGTATTTCTTTTTTAACGCGTTCAACATGAGAGGACAACTGACGGACGCGCTGATCGCGACCGAGTATCGGTTCACCGAGCACTTCGGCGTGGGACTGGGAATCAATCATTACGCCAACGGGTTGGAGCTCGAAGGGGACGACGCCCTGCTGTTGGAGCGCAGTAACTACCGGGGATTTCTGGCTTACCTGTCGATGTACTTCTAGCCGCGTGGCAACGCGACGGGTGTCAGAACCATTCTCCGATGTAGAAGTACCAGCCCTCGGAATCGTAACCGCGCGCATAGTCGACGGACACGTTGACGCGGTGTTTCTCCGCGGCCATCCAGCGCAGTCCGAGCCCCCAGCTTGGGAGCATATCGTCGGTGGAAAAGGCGCTCCATGTCGGCGCTACCTCTCCCAATCCGGCGAAAATCGTGACGCCAAGGCGACGGGGAAGCCGGTGGCGGTATTCGACCTGACCACTCAATAACAGGTGGTCGCGATACTGGCCGCCCACGTACCCGCGAAGATTCTGGCTGGTGCCCAGCATACACAACTCGTAGAACGGTGTCGCCGTTGGTGGCGCAGGCAAACCCCTGCAGGGCCAACACCCCCCGATCCCCGAGACCGCGATAGTTCGTGGCGGTCAACTTGAACAGGGTGTAGTCGTGGTCGCTGCCGAACCCTTCGCGCATGAAGTCGGTAAGAAGGTTCAGGCTGGTACCTCGGTAGGCGTTCAACGGGTTGTCGCGCGAGTCGTAGCTGATCGCCACCCCTGGCCCGGCGCTTACGGTCCGGATATCCTGCGGGATCGAGCCGGCCGTTCCGGGAAGGAGGTCTCCAAGGTCGTCGACGAGCTGATCCCATTGCGAGGAGCTCGTGGTGACGGCGAGATAGCGGTATCGCAGACCGATGTACGCGTCCGAGACGGCGCGGACCGACAGCTCGGGCAGCGCCACGGTGCCGGATTGCGAGATCGGAATTCCGGTGCCGCGATCTCCGGCACTCGTTCCGATTCCGTAAAAGTCGATGTTGGCGTCGGCATACCCCGCGATCAGGTTGAAGCGGTACCGGTCCTGATCGAAAAATGTTTTCTGGCTGACGCCGGCGCCCCAGGTCCCGCTGTTGGTGTAGGCGCCGCCGACCGTGGTGCTCGAAGGCGGGGACTGCTCGTCGAGCCTGTAGAGAATCATGGTGGCAAAGGCAAGGCCGGTGCCGATCGTGGGATTCGACAGCGGCATGGGCATGACCACGAGTTCGGTCTTCAGCGACTCTGGCATGATGCCGCTGACGGGTCGCGTCACGTCCTCGATTTGGCGGCTTACCGGGTCGGTCGCGGGGTCGCCTGCCATGGCGACGGTAATCGGCATCGCGATGAGCGGCAGGCTTATTAGGGTGGCAAACCGACAGACTCTACGTCGAATTCGTGCCCGAGCGGCGCAGTGAACCTCGCCCCGGTTGGGTGGCGGTGGCATGGCGGTGGTCGTACGCCTACGCACATCAATAATCCCCTGGGCTAGACCTTCAATCCGTACCACGAGCGCCTTCGACCTCTTTCGGCTTCTTCCCTCCCGGGATCACCGGGGCCATGATTTTGAACGGGAGTTTGAGCGTGCGCTCCATGATCCCGCCAAGCTCTTTGGCAACCGCGCCCGGCGGAACCGCGTCCACTTTCGGATCATCGAATGGACCGGTCACGCGAACCGGGATGGTCACCAGCGAGCCCCCCAGAATCTCCCGTACCAGAGGGATTCTCTTGACTACGGCGTCCACCGTAGTCAACGGGGCGACAAGCACGGTGATGTCAAACGTCTGCTTTCGCAGGTCGAGTGATCCGGTTGCCGCCATCTGCGCAGTCGAACTCGTCACCACCGCCTCGCTAATTACTAGGCGACCTCGCTGCGCGGTGCCACGCACAACCACACTCTTGTAGGCAAGGCCGTCTGATCCGGGGTCGGGGAAGGCGCCTCGCAGCAGCTCGGTGAGGTTCAGGTACGAGAGGATTCTGACCACGGCGGAATCCGCGTAGAAGCGTCCACCCTTGATTGATAGCGCGACGGTGCCGCCGAGGTGGTCCACCAGGGTCTTGCCGGCTCCCGTGGAGTCCAGCTTGCCCGACAGATCGAACGTGCCGGTTACCCGCATGGGCTTGCCGACCAGGCACGTCAGGGTGGGTTCGAGGTTCTGGTTCTTCGTCGACGACGTGATGGCGATCCGGGTTGCGTCCCCGGCGATCGTGGCCGACCCCGCGACCGTGATGCCGCACACGATGGCCTCATGAAGGGTGATGTGGGGGGGATCAGGTCCGATGGCGACGTCCGCGCGGGCCGGCTCCGCGGTCCAGCCTCCGGCCGTGAACGACCCGGCAGAGACGCGGATGGTCGCTCGAACCGGCTCCCCCGCTGTCGCATCGCGGGCCGGCTCCGATCCGGCGGTGTCGGAGTCGGCGGTCCTGGAGCCGAAGAATTGCGCGATCGTCCCCCAGTCGAGCCGGTCAACGTGCAGATCCAGGAGCCATTGCTCGGCGTCGGCTGAAATCTGGCCGCGGACGGTGTGTTGGATGCCGTCGATCGTGATCACGAGAGGATCAACCGAGACCGTGCCTTCCGTTGCCTGCGCGACGACCCGGTCGATGAACACCGGAATCCGTGTCTGGATCGGGAGGACCAACCGGTCTCCCTCCAGTCGACCCTGTGCGGTGGAGTCGCGTGGACGATCCAACGCGATTTGCGTTCGGAAATCGCCCGCCAGCGAACCGAACTCCACGCGCTGTTGCTCGAAGACGCGGGCCAAGGTCGAGTGTGCCAGATGTCCGGCGAATGAGAGACGCAGCACCCGGTTCCGGAGGTCCAACGTGAAGGCCGCCTGCGAGTCCTTATCCCGCACGCCGAGCTCGTCGATGGTGAAATAATCCGGGGATCGTTGAACATTGAACGCGATTGACACGTCACGCTGCACCGATGCCGACCCCTTGACCTGCACAGTGCCGCCCGATTTCCAGGCCAGGTGCGCCGACGAGACGGACACCGGCGTGCGGAGCAGCAGTTCCTCCGGGAGGGACGTCGCGGTGCGGATCCACTGCATCGTGTCGGGGCCGATGGATCCCGCGATCGTGAAGTCGGCAGCGGGGTGCGTGGTCAGGTAGTCATCGAACCGGCCTGAGACGGTCCAGTCTCCGTCGAGCGCCTGTACCTCGCTGTCGGTGAACGAGACGGTGTGCGGACGTGCGTCAAACGTTCCAATCCGCAGTGTGACCGGTCCCGGTAACTCCTCCTTCGTGAGGACCCCGCGCGCGTTTCCCGTGATCCGAAATGGCGCGGCATCCTCTGGTGAAAACGCGATCCGGATCGAGGCATCGTCGAGCACAAACGCGGGCTCCTCTTGGCGAGAGAAGACCAGGCGTCCGTGGTCGATCCGAATCGCCAAATTCGGCATGGTAGTGGCCAGCCATCCCAGGACGGCGGCGAGGGGCCGATTGGATGGTGCGGTGTCCGCGTCTCCCCGCGTCGAGGGCGTGTCTCCCAGAATCAGCGTGACGTCGGGGTGACTGAGCCGCACGTCGGCGAGCCGCGCCTTGCCGACGAAGAGGGGGAGCAGTTCAAACGCCACCTTGAGGGACTCGGATGTGCCGGCCATGCTTCCCGGGATCGTCACGGAGAGCCGGCTGATCACGACCTGCGGCCGCGGAAAAATCGCGAGTCCCACGCGCTGGTACTGGAGCTGCCCCCCCAGCTCCCGAGAGACTGCGGTCTCGATGCGATTCTTAATCCCGTCTTGATTGATCAGCCGGCCCGCAAGGATCGTGAAGCCTACAAAGAGCAGCGGGATCAGTAGGAGTGGAATGAGAATCCAGCGTACGCTCCGTTTCATGATCGATCTGTCCGGGAATTGGTCGCCGCATGTTACCACTACCAACGGTGCCGATACATCGGATCCTGCGGTCCTGATAGCTGCTAGTAGATCTACTAGTAGACAGGCTTCACGACACCGTGGTATAGCCACGGCCAAATTCTCTCCGGGTGTCAGAATGAAACGAAGCTGCGGAAAGGCGACTACGAGCCGTTCGACGCCGCCCGCGCGAAGGTGCGGGCTTGGGAGAAGGCCAACCTGAAGTGAGCGAATTGGGGGCTGGAGAGACGAGCCTCGGCGTCATCGCGGTGGGGATCATCCTGCTGATTCCCGGGAGCGCCCGCGCCCTGTCGTCGCTTGTGGACCTCCCGACGGACACGTTCGCCCAGCTGGCTTCAGAACCGCCGAACGCCGAGCCATCATCCTCGCCACCCGGGCAGTCCGGACTGACAGTGCCCTGGCGACCTCCTGATCCGGAAGCGGATCGATTCGACTGGATTCAACTCAAGTCCGGTGAATGGCTCAAAGGGAGCCTCAAGTCGATGCAGGACTACAGCTTGGAGTTCGACAGCGAGGAGCTCGACTGGCAGGAGTTCGACTGGGAAGACGTCTATCAGGTTCGGTCGCCGCACCTCCATCAGGTCTTGTTCGATAAGCGACCAGGGGAGGGGACGCCTTTTGGAGACTTCGTACTCCTGCCCCACTTCAACGAGATTTTCGCGTTTTCGGATGAGCGGGTGAGTATCGAGGGCAGCTTGCAGGTGTCAAGGGACAAGGTCACCGTGCAGGGCAGGGACGGTCCGGTCGTGTTCGACCGAGCCCGACTCATTGCCATCACGCCCGCGGGCTCGCACGAGATCGACTACTGGTCGGGCAAGGTCAGCATTGGCCTGACGACATTGACCGGCAATACCGACAGCAAGGGCCTGAATATCACAACCGACCTGACCCGGCGCACTCCCGCCACCAGATTGTCCCTGGATTACCTGGGGGCTATGGAAGAACTCGAAGGCGTGGAGTCGGCCAACAACCATCGTGTGACGGCGGTATTCGACTATTGGCTGTCCCGCCGCCTCTACGTCCGAGCCCCGGTGTTGGAATACTTTAGCGATCCGTTCAGCAATGTGGCCTACCGAGTCACCGGCGTTGTCGGGCTGGGCTACGATATCGTTCACCGGCAGAATCTGGAGTGGGACGTCTTCATGGGCCCGGGCTATCAGCGGACCCGGTTCGAAACGGTCGAGACGGGGGAGAACGAATCCGAGGACACGATGGTCTTCGCGATTGGTACCAGCGCCGAGGCGGACATTACCAAACGTACCGACTTGAACCTTTCGTACACCGGCCAATTTGTCAGCGAAGAAGCCGGAGGCGCATTGCATCATACGGTCGCCACGCTGGAGATCGACCTCACCAAGGTGTTCGACGTGGACCTGTCAGTGGTCTGGGATCACGTGTCGGATCCCCAAGCAGCGGCGGACGGGACCGTGCCCAAAAGGAACGACGTGCGTTCGAGCCTGTCGTTGGGCGTGGAATTCTGATGACCCTGATGAAATGACGAGGTTGTTCCTCTACCTTCGACGGTAGCTTAGCTCATCCTCGTACTGCCTGACATCCACTCCCGCCAGTCAGTAGCGATCAGCCTTACCGTTTCTTAACACCAGCTTGACCAAACTTCACGCCGGCTTTATCGCGGGCTAATGCCCGCGGAGTAAGCTCGCACCCGTCAGTCAGGGCTGTCCCGAAGTCTACGGAGGTGAACATGCAACCGCTGGGGTCTCTAGCCTACGGGCTCGCAATGCTGTTGGGGTTTCTCGGCATGATGGCTTGGTCAACCCATCTGAGCGCGACACTGGCTCCCTGAGGAGGTGATCAACATGGAGTCGATGATTCTGGCGTCGGTCTTGATTCTGGCCGCGTTTGGGGCGGTGGCGGTTTCGATGGTGGTGATTGCTTCCGAGCAGTAAACAGTGAAGGCGTCCGGGTCGGACCCACGATCGTCGAGAATGGGTTCGAGGTGCGCTTGTCCGAAGAGGGCCAGGACCGTGTTTACAGCCGAGGGAGAAAGGGAGTAGCATGGACTTGACCTGTGCCACGCGGGAGTCGCGTCCTTGACGACCAAAGGATCGGCGAACCCCATTCTGATCGTCGACGATGATCCGCAGATCTCGTCGTTGATCGCCAGCGCCCTCCGCAACGAAGGTTTTGCCACCCTGACCGGCGCCGACGGCGAAGAGGCGCTGGCCCTGGCTGCCAAACACGAGCCGGCCCTCATCATTCTGGACCTGATGCTGCCCAAGATCGACGGCATCGAAGTGTGCCGCGACATCCGGCGGCGATCCGATACCCCGATCCTCATTCTCACGGTCAAAGCCGACGAATTCGACAAGATCCTGGGCCTTGCCATCGGCGCCGACGATTATCTGACCAAACCCTTCAGTCCGCGAGAACTCATCGCCCGCGTGAAAGCCATCTTGCGGCGCAGCTTGCACCGGCCCAATACCGCGACCAAACGCCTTCGACATGTTGATTTGGACGTGGACTTCGAGAAACGCAAGGTCATGGTCGGGGGCCAGGAAGTGGCGCTGACCGTCTACGAGTACAAGATTCTCGAGGCGCTGGCGCATGCGCCGGGCATTGCCTTGTCCCGCGAGCAATTGATCCAACGGATCTACGCCTACGAAGACGTGAGCGTGGTGGACCGAGTGATCGACGTGCACATCGGCAATCTGCGGGCCAAGATCGAAGAAGACCCGTCCCACCCGCGATACATCATCACAGTCCGGGGTGTCGGGTACAAGTTCACCGAGGTCGACTCGGAATAGCACGTAATGCCCGCGTCTCGCCGACGGGCGGGGACGCGGCCTGCCGAAGAGAAGGAGACCGCATGGCCTCCCAGGCGCCCAAGAAAGGCCTCAGGAAAAAGATCGTCCTCGCCTTTCTGTTGGTGGGCTTCATCCCGGTGCTCGTGGGTCTCCTGATGACGTACTGGACCGGGACCCTCCATCTTCGCGAGGCGATGGGCCAGAACTTCCAAGGACTGGCCGTCGAGGCGGCTCGCAAGATCGATATGGTCATTGAACGGGAGATCGACGGGAAGCGGCATCTCGCGGCGCGGAGCGAGATCTTGGCGGATCTCAGCGCCGCGAACAGGGCCTATGCGCGACTCTCCGATTCCGACGCGGCGCGCGTGTTGGCGGAGCGGCGCGAGCGCTGGGAGAGCGGAGAGCACAACTCGCTGCGACAACAGATCCTGCTGAGCCCCACGTCCAGCGTGTTGAGGGGGTACATCCGGACGATGGCAGTTCCGTATCTCGCGTTCTTCGTGACCGACGAGCAGGGGGCGGTCGTGGCCAGCGCCAATGGCGCGCCGGACTATTTGAACAGCGACCAATCGTGGTGGCGGGAGACCTACAACAATGGCCTGGGCAAGAGCTACATCGGCGACCTGTTTTTCAGCGAGGCGGACCAAACCTACGCGATCATCATGGCAGTCCCGGTAATCGATGAGAAGAGCCAAAAGGCGATCGGCGTGTTGGCGGTGGTTCACGATGTGCGAGAACTACTCCAGGCCCCCATCCACGCCATCCTGTTCGGCAAGTCGGGTCACGCGATGCTGATCGACTCGGACGGACGGGTCCTGACCTGCCCGTTCCTGCCGACCGGCACCCTGCTCAAGGATCAGGGGTTGGTCTCCACCCTGACATCAGCCGTGCCCAACTGGGTCATGGCGGACGACGATGGGCACGGCGGAACCGGCTCCATCATCGGGTTCGCGCCGGTGTCGGCAACCTCGGTCATCACCAGCGCTTCGACCGGGAAGCGGTGGCACAGTTTCATCCGACAAGATCCGGAGGAGCTGTACGAGCCGATCGACTCGCTGCTGTGGTCCGCGACGTCATCCGGCATCGTGCTAATCTGTTTTGTGGCGTTGATGGGACTCGTCTTGTCGAAACGCCTGGCCAAGCCGATCCAACTCCTTCAACAAGGGGCCGAGCAAATCGGCAAGGGAAACCTCGACGTCACGCTCGCGATCCGGACCAACGACGAGATTGAGGAGCTGGCCGGAGCCTTCAACGAGATGACCGGTAAGCTGCGAGAATCCTATTCCACGCTTGAGCAACGTGTGATGGAGCGCACCAGCCAGTTGTCCGCGTTGAACATGATCGCCGCCACGACCAACCGCTCGCTGGAGCTGGAAGACACGGTGGACAACGCCCTCGAAAAGATCCTGGAAGTGATGGAGTTCGAGAGCGGGGCCGTTTGGCTTTGGAACGCCGAGGAAGACCGCCTGATGCTCCAGGCGTCGCGCGGCGTTCCCCCGGAGATCATCAAGCGCTACAAGGAAGTAGCGGCCGGGGAGCTGACCATCGGCGAGGTCGCCGGGTCGGGCCGACGGATGATCATCGAGGGCACGAGCCAAGGCCCTCCCAGCGAGGGGCTCATCGCGAAGGAAGGATGCACCGCCTGGGTAGCCATCCCCTTGGTCTCCAAGGGACGGGTGTTGGGCGTGTTCAGCGGAGCCTGCCAGGGACCGCGGCAGTTCAGCCAGCAGCACCTCGGTCTGTTGGAGTCCATGTGTTCCCAACTGAGCGTCTCCGTCGAAAATGCTCTCCTGTACAGCCGGACCCGCGCGATGGTCGAGCAACTCCGGGAAGCCGAGCGATTCAAGGAGTCGTTCTTCTCCAACATCAGCCACGAACTCCGAACGCCGTTGACCTCGATCCTCGGGTACTCCGAAGCCTTGTTGGCGAAGATGGCCGGGGAACTGACCGCCAACCAGCGCGAGGCCGTCACCAGCATTCACAACAGCGGCACGCTGTTGCTCGAGATCGTCAGCAACCTCCTCGATCTCACCAAAATCCGGGCCGGCAAGATGGAGTTGCACTTCGGCGAGTTCTCGATGAGGCATCTCATCACGACCTGTCTCAAAGCCGTGGACCCGCTCGCGTCACAAAAACGCCAGGTCCTGACCCACACCCTGGGGCCCGAGCCGCTCATGGTTCAGGCCGATCAGATCAAGGTGAAACAGATACTGCTGAACCTTCTGAGCAACGCCATCAAGTTTACGCCGCAGGGCGGACGCATCCAGATCGAAGCCCGCGAGTCGATCATGGGCGGCCGCCCTGCAATCGAGGTCTCGGTGATTGATCAGGGGATCGGGATCAGGGAGGAGGATGCCGAGCGAATCTTCGAGGAGTTCACCCAGGTGGATTCGTCATTCACCCGCGAATTCGGAGGCACCGGGCTGGGGTTGCCGATCGTCAAGCGGTTTGTGGAGATGCACGGCGGATCGGTCGCCGTCACCAGCCGGGTTGGACACGGTTGCCGGTTCACGTTCGTCATTCCCACGCGGCTCGACCTTGAACCCGCGGTTTCGCAGCCGTCGGAGAACGGGGCACCGCGGGCCGAAGCAACACGCCGCCTGTGATGCGATGGACGCGGCGGTACCGGATCGCAAGAGGAGAACGGCGATGGAACGTCACCAGTCAATCAAGAGAGTCGCCGCAACCAGCGCGTCACTCGCCTGCCCCCATTGTCGAGCCGGCGCGGACCAGGCGGTGGTGGGACTCTGCTGGGACCAGGACGAGGCATCATGGCGTTGCCTGCTGTGCGGCTACCGGGTGTTCGACCGGCCGCGCCGCAGTAAGGCACAAATCGCCGCAGAACGGTTTTGGGAGCAGATGTTCCCGTCCATGGAGGACGGGGACGGCCGGCCGCAGGCGGAGGAGGAAGAGCCCGACGAGGAGTTCGGGGCTCTTCCTCCCCAGGCCGCACGCCTGGCTCCGCGGTCGGCGCGCCCATCGGGAGTTGTCAGCGTTTCTGGTCCCGGTCGTCTGTGATCTCAGCCGGCCGGCGGGCCGGTACAGTAGTCGCAATGACGGTCCGGGAGGTCGGGTGACACCCGCCGACCTCCCGGACTGCTGTCACGGGATGGGATAGGGGCCGGAGTACTTGGCGTTGTTGGCCTCGTTCCACTCCGTCACCACGGTTCCGGCATCGCTGATCGCGAGCAGGTATCGGCTGCCCGCCGCGAGTCCGGATGGAATCGGAAACGGGGTCGTTTTCGAGTGATAGGCTCCGCCGCCCGCCAAACTCGGGACACTCCGGCTCCCGAGAGGCGTATCCCCTGCGTCCAGGACCGTGTTGAACGACAGGTAGAACGAGACCGTGAACGGCTCCGCTCGACGGTTTCCCAGATTGCGCTGCGTGTCGATCACGTAGAGCGTTCCGCCCGACTTCACCGCGCTCAGCCTGGTAACGATGAGGTCGGGACCGATGGTGAAGGTGCCCGCCGCGCACCGGGTGTTGTTTCCCTCATCCAATTCGGCCACGGCGCCGGCTGAATCACCGGCGGCACAGACGTAGTAGGTGCCGGTTGGCGTGGCATCGGGAATCGCAAACTTCGTGGTTGCGGAGTTGTACTGAGATCCGCCGTTGATTCCGGACACGCTGCGGGTCCCGATCAGCGTGCCGGCGGTGGGGGCGTTGGGGTTGGCTGCAAAATAGAACGACACCACCGATGGCTCCGCCCACCGGTTGCCGATGTTGCGTTCCACGTCCGACACGTTGATGTACGTGCCGGCGAGCGAGGCCGAGACGCTGGAGACGGTGAGGTCCGGGCCGACTGGATAGGTCTGCGTCGTGCAGCGGGAATTGTTGGTCTTGTCGGCTTCATTGACGGCTCCGCCGGAATCCGTGATCGCGCACACGTGGTACGTGCCCGTCGGCGTGTTGGCCGGGATCGCATACGAGGTCGACGCGGTGTTCACCGCCCCGTTTGCCGCAAGCCCGGTGAGGCTTCGCGTTCCGATGGAGGTCCCGCCAGCCGGGGACGCCGGGTTCGAGGCAAAGTAGAATGCCACGGAAAAGGCTCCTGCGGCTTGGGCCCCGATGTTCTGCTGGGTATCCCCGATCAAAACGGTGCTCCCGGAAACTGACGCGGAGAGTTGCGACACCAGCAGATCAGGAACTGCGGCGGTCTGCAGCGCCGAATCAGTGGTGTTGAGCAGGATCGAGACCGTGTCGCTGTTGGAATTGACCACCGCCAAATCCAACGCATCGTCCTGGTTGAACTGCCCCGAAGCCAACAGATCGAAGGACGAAAGCCCGCTCCCTCCGATGCAGTGCATGGCGGGCCCGAAGATACCGGCGCCATTGCCCGGCAGGATGGACACGACGTTCTGGAGCGTGTAGGCCACGGCCAGATCCACCAGGCCGTCCCCGTTGAAATCACTGATCTCGATACTCTGAGGCCCGGTCAAGACCGGAACGGTGGTCGGCGCGGCAAAAGACCCCAGCCCGTCCCCGAACAGAAGCGACACCGCGGGAGCATAGGCCGTGGCGACAGCAAGATCGGGTTTGTCGTCGGAATTGAGATCCCGGATGGCCACAAACGTCGGACCTGGACCCGCGTTGAACTCGGTCGGCGGTCCAAAGTCGCCCATCCCATCCCCAAGCAGAATCGCGACCCTGTCGTTGTAGAAGTTGGCGACGACCACGTCCGGCTTCTCGTCACCGTTCAGATCCCCAATCGCAACCGACGCGGCTCCGTTTCCAACCGGACGATCCCGGGCAAGATCGCTGCGTGGGGAAAAGCCACCCGTGCCGTCACCCAGCAGGATCGAAACGGAGTTGCCGAAGAAATTGGCGGTGGCCAGGTCAGGCTTTTGGTCCAGGTTGAAATCGCCGATCGCGACCGAATACGGACCATTCCCGGTAGGGATACTGGCCCCTGGGCTGCACGGCCCGGCATCGGTACCCAACAAGACCGACACGTCGTCGCTGTCGGCGTTTGCCACCACAATATCCGGCTTCCCGTCTCCGTTAAGATCGCTGATAGCGACGGCCACAGGGGTGGTTCCGACATCACACAGGGTGGGATCGAGAAACGACCCGTCCCCGTTACCGGGGTGCACCCACACGTTGTTGCTCCCGGAATTGGCAATCACCAGGTCGGCCTCTTCGTCTTGGTTGAGGTCGCCGACCGCTATCGCTTGCGGATTGTCTCCGGCGGGGTAGCTCAACGGGGGGGCGAAGGAAAGGGGTTGAGCCCCACTCGGCACCGAGAACGTTACGGCCCAGCCCACCGCCGCGAAGTAGATTAACCCTATCCTCCAGCAGAACCCACCGCATCCACCTTGTCGATCGTGAGCAACACAGCGGCTCACTGTTGCCGAACTGACATCGGGATTCATGGCATCCTCCCTTTCGTCTCCTTGTGATTTGCGACCCGAACCCACCAGCGCGCCGCGTCATCCCCGCGTTGGGTGGCCGTCGCGTTACTCTTCAGCCACGACGACTCCCCACACTTGCATATGGTTCGCGCAGAAGTAGTGATAGGTCCCGGGCTGGGTAAATACCTGTGTATAGCTGGCCCCGCTCGGGAGAGGCGTATTGATAAAGGGCTCGCTTGGTTCAGTGGTGGACTGGCGTGAAACCAGACCGGCTGATACCAGCGAGTGAAGTTCGTCGTCTTGATTGACCCACGTCACCTTGTCTCCAGCTCGGATCGTCAATCGCTGCGGGGTAAACTCTTCGACGCCGGCCTTGACCAGAACCTTGAGCGTTGCCGCCCGGGCGTCAGCGACGTCACCTACCCCCCACGCCGCGAGCAGGACGCTGACAACTATCAGGGCCGTCGGACCGTTCGTAGACATACGATCACCCCCTTTGCCCACCACGACAGGATGCTGAAACCAAGCCGTGCGGGGCGTCATTGTGGCGCTGAGCGGGTGGGCCCTCTTCGCGGCCGCTCATCTCGCGCGCTGCGACGACGGCCGTTGAAAGGCCGCTGACCGCGCCAACCAGCAGGGCGGTCAGTTCATCACCCATCGAGAGTCCGGAAGGTACAACCAACCAGATAGTCATCTGACCAGGCTGAGGATCCATGTGCGGGCCTCCTGGTTTCATGGGAAGTTCCAGTGGGCGTTGAGGTACCGCCTGTTTGCAAGTCAAGGTGTAAACCTATTGCGGCCCAGTTACAATTTGAAACGCCGGTGGTTGGCAGACTTTTCGCGGTTGCGGCAGACCTTCTCGGTTGGTTCTTGACGTTCGGGGTTGGGAGGCCGCGGATGAACCTGGGAGAGCGCCCTTCAGACGAGCTCAGTCACAACCGCCGGTGAGTTCCTCGCAGTCCACGATGCAGTCCGTCAGATCGGATCGGTCCTGCGCGGGATCGACGGTCGATAACGCGGGATCGATCCGAGAGCCGTGGGGTGACCGGGTTCCGTAGAAGACGAGGTTATGGTTCCGATAGGTGCTGGGCGCACAGGAAAAGTGTCTCGCGAAGGCTTTGGAAAACACCTCGGGCGCGCGAAAGCCCACCTCGTACGCGATCTCTTTGATGCTCTTGGTCGAGGTCACGAGGAGGGTTGTCGCGTGTCGAAGGCGAACCGTCACGAGGTACTCATGGAACCCCACCCCGGTCTCGGACTTGAAGCGGCGACTGAGGTAGTCGGGATGAAGGTCGACTACGGCGGCCGCATCGCGAAGGGAGAGGGGACGCGCGAAAAACTGATCGAGGAACATGGTTACGCGCCAAATCTTCGGACTCAGAGAGGACGGTGTTTTCGGGCTCGACCCGAGGGACCCGTGGTCGACGCGGCCGGCTGTCTTGGTGGAGTGTTTGTGGGTGGATAACATGGCGAGCTCCTTCTCAAAGGGTGGCAGCTTTTCTGGTTACCAGCCTAGCCCCCTGATGTCAGCGCTCGATAAGAACTGTCCGTGGGTCGATAAAGATCGCGTACAGAAATCGCAAGGCCATCAGGCGCAGCGGTGGCGCAACCCCGATGCTCCAAGTGAGGGGGTTATGAGCAGGTGGTCAAGAAAACGCTGGAAACGTCAACTCACGCCACAGGGTCTCGGTCTCGAACATCGGTTTGCGATTGTGGATCAATGCGCGGTGGTTTACACCGTTCCAGGGATCAAACTGGGGGCACGCGGCGAGAAGCCGACCGACACCATGAAGCGTCTTCCTCCACGTTATCAGCAGCTCGCGAACGAGGTTTCGCAGCGATTGCCGCCGAGGTGGCTGGCGTGCGAGTTGGAGGGCGACGCGCCCAGCGTCGAATGGGAAATCGAGCTGACCGAGGACGTGCATTTGACGCAGAGCGGGTGCGTCGTGGTGGCTTCAGCCGCGGCGGAGCGGTTTGAGACCGTTGAGTGCTGGACGGTCACGCTGCATCGGCGTGTGCTGGACCAACTGTCGGATCAGGCCGTCCGTTGGGTCATTGCCCGTGAACTCGGGTACGTTGCGGCTTGCCGCGCCTCGGGCATCGTGGTCTCGCCGGAATCCGATCCCTCGGGCCCGGCCTCCATCCGCGCAGCCTGCGAGCGTCGCGCGGACTTGTACGCGATTGATTGGGGATTCTCCGAGGAGAGGAAGGCGTACGACCGAGAGGTGAGCTTGTTGTAGGCGAGCAGATTCCCAAAAAAATCGGGCTGGCCCCGAAGAGCCAGCCCGTTGCTTTGTTTGGTTGCGGGGGTGAGATTTGAACTCACGACCTTCGGGTTATGAGGGCGTTGGGACCTAAAATCGCAGTTTCTTGATAAGTGGCCTGGTTTCCCGATTCACTACGAAAATCAAGGCGCTTCGCATTTATATCTGGCTCGATCGCGTCCGGCTGTTTCGATCGATTTCGACGTGTTCAGACACAATTTAGGCACAGCGCAAGCTGATCCATAAAACATCCGCGTCACTGTTCCTTGGGTCGATCCGGAGCGGTAGTCCTTCTGCTGACCGCCTAACCCACATGTGCAGATCGGAGTGGCTGGCAACGGGCATGGGTTCGCGTCCGTCTGAGGGCTGCGGAACGTCGGCGCGGGACGATGTCTCGGTTCAGAGCGAGTAGCGCTGGCGCACGGCCTCTTCGGTATTCTCCGCGAGGTCGCGATCGACTTCCTCGCGATTGTCGTAATAATACGCGAGCGCGTCGTGGGTCTGGGCCAGCGTCAGGTACGGAAACTGTTCGACCAGTTCCTCAGGGGTGAGGCCGTGTTTCAACACGTATATCATGACCGATCGGACGGGAAATCGCGTCCCGGCGATCACAGGGCTTCCTCCGCCAATCTGCGGGTGGCTGGTGATAAGGGGATGGCCGATCCGGGGCACGGAGCGTCCTCGTCTATATAGACGAAGCAAGAATACCACAGACGACTTGTCCTTTAATACACGTCCTGCCTGGGCGTCCTTAGGCCCTCACCGCAGACCTTTGTAGGTCAGGGGAGCAGGGTTACCACCTGTCCCCCCTATTATTAACTTCCTGTCCGGTGTCGCCCGTTATTGTCAGCCCTTCACGAGACCAGACTTTTGAAGTCTTCCCAGGAAGCTGGGCTTCGTCGCGTGCCGCTCGTAGAGCGCCTGGATGCGTACTCGGGTGTCTGAGCCGCGGCCGTCCCGCTGCGCGAGCTCCTGAAGGTCCTTGAGGAGCCTGACGGCTTCGTCGTAGTCCTGCGGCCGCCGCATCGCGATCAGGATATCGACCTTGTGCCAGGTTTCGTCCTCGCGCTTGGCCAAATCGTCGAGATACCGCCTGCGACGTTGAGTCTCTTCGCGCTCACGGCGGCGTTGCTCGCGGGCAGCCCGTGCGGCCTCGACGCGCCTGCGCGCGTCGGCGCGTTGTTTGGCGGCGGCCAGGAGCTGCGCGACCGTCCGCGGTTTCGGGGCGCCGCCAGCGCGGAGGGCCTGGCGGCCCTTCTGAAATCGACGCAGCAGCTCGGCTTGGACCGGGGCCTGATCCCCCGCTGCGAGTCGTACGAGGAATTCGGTTTTGTCGGAATCGGGTAGCGTCTGGACCCAGCGTGCGAAATCCTTCGATGACACCGCTCCGCTCAGATCTGGGCTGTGTTCAGCGGCGACGGCGATGAGGTCACCGTCGATTCGCAGGAACTCCGCGAACGCCGTCAGCGGCGCGGTCACCTGGCGCAGGCCCGGAGGAACCGGCGGCTCGGTCGCGTGGTGGTCGGGCGCCCCACGCTGCACACCGAGCAGCCACGCGAGGTAGAGTGCCCGGTGGTCACCGCTTTCAAGATCCCGACGCAAGGGGATGAGCGAGGAGAGCCAGCCGCTCCCGTCGTCTGTCCACTCGCCTTCCTCGTCGTCCGAACAAAACTCGAGAATGACGAACTCGCCGCTGGCCCGAACGGCGGCCGACTCGCTCCGGCAGTATTGCCTGGCGGTCCGGAGATCGAACGACGTCTTGGGGACGCGCAGCATCAGTTCGTGCGTGCCCCAGTTGGCCAGAAAAAGGAACGCATCAAAGTACCGTTCCATCCACCGTGACGGGTTGCCCTTGAAACCGCCCCATTCGTAGTGATTGACGAAGCGGGTGGACGTGATCGTGGCGCGCGTGGAGTACGCGCGCAGTTCGCGCATCTCGCGCTCGGTCAGCGGCCGATCGATGGCTTGGAACTCGTAGTACTGGTACTCACTCACAGGTATCCTCCATGCGGTGACCCACTAGGGCCAAGTCCGAAAGGCATCGATCCACTCCGCGCCTGCGGGTAGTCGTGTGGGGGAGGAGGTGTGTGCCGCCCGTTAACCGTCACCCACCGCGCCGCCAGCGTCGATACGCGGCGATCCATTCGGCTCCCCGGGGTGGCGGCGAAGGCAGGGGTAGATCCACGACCGGGATCCGCTGGCGCTCGCGACCGCGTCGGCAGAACGCCACGATCTCGTCCGCATCGTTGAAATCCACGCGCTCCACCGTCACGGTTGCGCCGAGGACCGTTGTCTCGAACGGGACCTGAAGGTGCTCCTGGATCATGGTGAGTAGGCCCGTCAGTTCCTCGGCCTCGTTATAACAGTCGACCGTGGCTTCCTCGATCAGTTTGCGCAGGCGTGTTCCGGTCGGGGCCGGCCCGCGGGTTGCTGCGCCACCTGAGCGGAGGGAGCTCTTTGCCTGTCGCGCCGTTGGCGCGAAGCGGGTTCTGGGTTTGGGGCTCATGAGTGTTCCGTTTCGGTGTATCCGATGGCTCGGTAACCCCGCAGGCGTTTCTCGAACATCCGAGCGAGCATGGGAACCTGGCGGTCTACGTAATCGACGATGCGCACCTCGGTCTTGCCGACACGCAGTCGGTGCAGCCGGCCGGCATACTGCACCAGCGTGCCCTTCCACGAGATGGGCATGGCCAGGAAGAGCGTGTCCAGCCGCGCGTCGTCGAAGCCTTCCCCGGCGTAACGCCCCGTCGCCAGCACGAGGCGCTCCTCATCGCCCGGGAGCGTGGCAAGCCGCGTCCTCATTTCCTCCCGGGCTTTGCCCGTCATCCCGCCCTGCAACACGATCAGATGGCGGGTGAACGGGCGGAGCCGAGTGGCCAGGTAGTCCAAATGGTCCTTGCGCTCTGTCAGCACCATGGGTGTCCGGCCTTCGTGCAGAGCGCTGATCACGTCGTTGAGGATCAATTCGTTCCGCGCCTCGTCGGTCGCGAGCTGCGCGTACAGCGCCTGGATGCCACGCGTCGGTTCGGAATCGACCCCGTGAAACACCGTGTCCCGGACGATCAACCGGTGAGCGAAGGGCCGGCGCGCCGCGTGATGCTTCGGATCGACCACGAAGCGAGCAGGCCCCAACTGCATCTGGGCGATGGGGTGGTGTCCATCCCGGCGTTGGGGTGTGGCCGTGAGTCCGGTCACGAAGCGGGCCTTGACCTCGGAGAGCACGCGCTCGAAGGAGACCGCGGGCACATGGTGGCACTCATCCACGATCACGTGTCCGTACCCGGCGACCAGATCATCCACCCGCCCTTCCCGGACGAGGCTCTGGATCATCGCCACGTCGAGCTGGCCAGTGGGCGCGCGACGGCCGCCGCCGATCTGGCCGATCGCCTTGGGCTCGATACCCAGGAACAGGGCCAGTTGCGCGACCCACTGGTCCAAGAGCGGACGCCGATGGACCAAGACCAGCGTGCTGCGACCACGTTGCGCGACGAGGTAGGTGCCGACTACCGTCTTCCCCACGCCTGGTGGCGCGACCAAGACGCCGAGATCGTGGGCGAGGAGGGCGTCCGCCGCTTGGGCCTGGACCGGTGTCAGCGCGCCGTGGAATGTCCACCTGGCCTCGTCACCCATGAGCCGCTGATCGTCAACCGTGAGCGAGATCTCGTAGGCGCGAAGCAGGTCTTCCAGCTCTCCGAGGCAACCGCGAGGGAGTGCGAGATGCTCGGGAAACTCCTCCGCACAGGTGATTACGCGGGGCGTGGTGACCGTGGAAAGCCGCATCTGCTGCTTTTTGTAAAACTCGGGATTCTGGAATGCCGCGAGGCGCTTGATCTGGTTCAGCAGCGCGGGCGGACAGCCTGCTTTCTCCACGAAGAGGCGCTGGCCCAACACGGCTCGGATCGATGTGGGAAGCGTTCCCGTGATCTGCGCGGCGAGCGGGCGACCGGATGGGGGCCGCGCCCACGGCTCGTGGTCATCGTCCTCCGGCGCCTCGGCCATGCGCACGCCGATCACGCGCCCCTGGTGCGTGGCCTCTCGGGCGATCAGCTCGACGGCCTGCGGATCGATCCGCGGGATCGAGGCGAGCGCGGCCCATTGGTCCTCGTCCGGGTAGGGGACCAGCTGCTCGTCGAGGAACACCGTGTGGCCGCGCTGGCGCGGCTCGTGTTGAAACGGCAACGCGATCAAGTTCCCGAAGCCGCCGCGCGGCATGGTGTCCTGGTTCGGAAACAAGCGGTCATACGACTCCATGCTGAGTTCATGGCGCCGCGCCATCGTGTCCGTGATCAGGGCGCAGCCCATCGCGCGGGCAGTGCGAGCGGCGACGGGTGCTGCGAAAAAGAACCAGACATGCGCGCCGCACCCCGATCGCGAGCGCTCCACCGCAACCGAGAGGCCCGCATGCCGGCAGGTCTCCCGAAACGCGGCGACATCCTCGGTCCAGGAACGCTTGTCGAAATCCGCGGCGAGGAACCAACAGGTCTCATCAGCGAGGAGGGGGTAGACGCCGATGACGTGACGGCCCTGGAGGTGATCGAGGATCGCCTGATCCGAAACCGGGATGAACGCCTGGTTGGGGCACTCGCCGCATTTGACTCGCGGCTTCTCGCAGACCCCACGCACCCACTCATTGGAACAAGCCGGCGCGTATCCCGTTTTGCCCGACTTGGCGTTGGTCCACAGCTTGGGATAGACATCCTCCCGCCCACGAAACCGCTGTCGAAACAACGCCACCTTCTCAAGAGGCGTCGTGGGCGCCGCCGGGGGTGGGAGGACGGGCAACCGCACGCGGATGGCCAGCTCGGCATCGCACGACGCCAGGTCGGCGTTGAGAGAGTCGAGTCGCGCCTTCGTCGCCTGCCGCGCTCGCTCCAACTCGGCAAGCTGCGCTTCTTCCTTGGCGATGGCTTCACGGAGCGCGTCCTCGCGTCTGGGGGTTGGCGCAGTCACCTGTCCTCGTTGCACTGAGCGGGGTGCAGACTGATGTGCTCGGTTGATGGCTGGAGCCTAAAGAGTTTTCTCTCTCGCGTCAATTGACCCAGGAGTGCTGCCGATGCGCGGTCACGGACCGCGAACAGAATCGAATAACGCTTCGCCATCTGGCTACGGCACCATGCTTGGTCGATTGGAACAAGCGTCCTATACTGGAGCCGGACCCAACGTCCAGATTAGAATGGCATGCGACACCGTGTTAGAAGGCGTCCTCTTCATGCTCCTGCCCAGGGTTCTGACGAAGAGACTCTTTTTAGGGGCGTTAGCGGTGCGCGATCGCGGATTCCTTACTTGGGGTGAGGAATGATGGCGAGAATGTGGTACGTGTCCCCGTGGATCTCGAAATAGAACCGATAATTGCGGTCAACGCGGGCCTGCCACACCCCCGCACGCTCCGCGTATTTTTTGGCTTTCAGTGAAGGGTGCCGGAGATTCATAAGAAGAAAGCCAAGTTGTTTATCAAACTTGGCTTTCAGGTCTTCAGCGAGCGCGGCATACTGCTCGGCCGCCCGAGGGGAGAAAAGGGCTCTCACGCGGTGCGGTGGCGCCTGGCGGGCGTGCTGGCCTTTGCACGAGGGGACTTCGCGACGCGCCGCAGGGCGCGGGAGGCTTCCCCAGCGGTTTTAAACGGGCCGAGGTACTCGCCTGCCTTGATTTGCTCGCGCGCAAGATCGATCTCGCGGTTCACGAGGTCTTTAGGGGAGAGTTCCAAAACGCCGTTTTTGATCTCGGCTTCGAGAAGATCGCCCACCTTCAGGGCAAGGCGCGCGCGGAGGTTCACCGGCACCGTTATTTGGAACTTATCTTTGACCTTGACGATCGACATGCATCGCTCCTCTGTTAGAATTTTTGACTTTCTGATTTTACCACGATTGCGGACCAGGTCAAGGGGTGCGGCGATGGCGCCAGAGCCTGCGACTTGACCGGCTCCGAAACGTTAGAAGGGTCGCGGTCCGCGTTCGGTTCGTTTGAACTGGCGGTGGGCCCCCAAGTGAATGCCGCCTGAGATAAGGCGTCTCTCCAGCGAAGAGCTCTACGCTCTGGTGTGGGCCGAGCCCATGACCAAGGTCGCGGCACGCTTTCATCTGTCCGATGTCGGTCTCAAGAAGATCTGCCGGAAGCATTGGATCCCTGTGCTTGGCCGTGGGCTATTGGCAGACGCTCCAGGCGGGACTGCGGGTCAAACAACCGCCCCTGTCCTCGTACCGGCCAAGCGCCCATGATCAACATTGCCGTCCGTCCCGGGCAGCGAACGACGAAAGCGTGCCACCGATTGTCCTGCAGCACACAAGCGGAAGAGAACCCCGTGTCGGACGTCGTCCGTTAATGCTCTGGGCCGAGGCTGACGGAACTGGAAGAAGCCCTTGGGTCGGTGATCGGATCTCCGGGGGGGCAAACGGGTGGGGCAATTGACACCGTGTCAAATGCCCTACTCGTTGCCCCCCCTAACCCCTGTCCACAGGGAGTTGACCGTGACGTTCCTTTGACCTGTACGGTATATCACCGCATATTTAGCGGTGGGAAGGGGACCACCATGAGTACGAAAGACAGAGATAAGCCGGGGAAGGGGGCTCGGTATAAACGACTTGAAGCGCGGGTCAGCGCCGTACAGACGCTGAGCGAGCATGACCGCAAGGCCTTTGTGGCGGCGCTGCTCCAGCCCGCCGCGCCCGGCAAGGCGCTCCGGCAGGCGGCGAAGCGCTACAAGGACCGTGCGCGGCTTTGAAGAAATATGGGGTTCTCTTTCAAAGCTGGAACGGCTTTGAAAGTCGCCTTTCGTTCGTCCTCAAAGTCTCACTGGCATCTCAATAACTTGATTTTCTAATAATTAAGTGCATAGTGTGTCATTCACTTCTTGGAAAAATGTGGTATTTATCGAGTTGGGAGCGAGAATTGAAGGATCTTGTTGACCGGGCGGAGATTATCGCGGTCCTGCACGGTTTTAATCCGTGGTGGAGCGGGAGACCGGTTCGTGTCCCCGAGTTCCGGCGCCTCGCCTACAACGCCTGTCGTCGCTACTTAGGGCACCCCACGCTGCAGCGCGCCATCCTGCTCTCCGGTCCACGACGAGTCGGCAAGACAACGATCTTGCAACAGGTCGTCGACGGGCTCATCAGGGACGCCCAGGACCCCAAGAGCATCCTGTATTTGAGCCTGGATCATCCGATCCTCAAGCTCCTCTCGTTGCGAAATATTCTCGCCGTGTACCACGAGCACATCCATCCCGAGGGACAGCCGACCACGTTGTTACTGGATGAGATCCAGTACTCCCGCGAGTGGGAAACTGAGATCAAGTTGCTCGTCGACCACCACCCGGACTATCGCATCGTGGCCACGGGATCGGCCAGCGTGGTCCATAAGGAACGGCTTGCCGAAAGCGGAGTGGGACGCTGGATCACGGTGCCGGTGCCCACGCTGTCGTTTTACGAATTCACCCGTCTGCGCGGCGAACCGGAACCGGCGATCGATCCCAGGCTCCGTCCAGGCGACCTGTTCGAGGCTGACGCCGCGACCCTGACCACAATCGCGGCAAGTGTGCGGCCGCTGTTGCCGTTCTTCCAACGCTACCTGCTGGTCGGCGGGTTTCCGGAAACCGCCAAGCAGGACGATATCAGCTTGTGTCAGCGCCTCTTACGCGAGGACGTGGTCGAGCGAGTGCTCAAGCGCGATATGACCGCGCTGTTTGGCGTACGCAACGTCAACGACCTTGAGAAGCTGTTCATCTACCTCTGCCTGCACACCGGCGGCATTCTCGCGCACAAGACCGCGGCCACGGCCCTGGAGACCACGACTGGCACCGTGGCAAACCACCTCATGCTGCTTGAGCAGGCGAACCTGGTGTATCGGTTGCCGCCGGTCCGCGCCGGGGGAAAGAAAGTCCTCAAAGCTCGCAACAAGTACTACTTGGTCGATGCCGCGTTGCGCAACGCCGTGCTGCTCCGCGGAGAAGAAGTGCTCACCAACCCAAATGAGATGGGGTTGATCGTCGAGACCACGGTGCTGCGGCACCTCTACGCCTATTACTACCGCGACGTTCCCGAAATCGCGTATTGGCGTGACGCGGTCAGCGACCGGGAGGTGGACATCATCATCCGCAGCCCCAAGTACGTGTTGCCGTTCGAGGTCAAGTACCGAGACAAGGTACCGCTCGATCGTTCAAGCGGCCTCGCGGTGTTCAGCGGAACCGAAGGCGTGAAGCAGGCGTACTTTGTGACCAAGAACGAGACGGACTTCGGCGTCACCAAACTCGAAGGGATCGACACCCAATTCCTCAAGATCCCGGCGCACGTGTTGACTTATCTGCTTGGTCAGGCGGAGCGGCTGCTGTGGGAGTGATCGACCACATTGGTCAGCCGGGATCGAGTGGCCGTTACGGTCGCGATATCGTCTTTGCTGGGACGCCAGCCGCAGCCTGATCCGCGACGGACTGCTTGGCGCATCGCGGGAGGACGAGTAATGAGCGATTACCACATCAACATCTTCTATAGCGAAGAGGATAGAGGCTATATCGCCGACATCCCCGACCTTGAGTTCTGCTCTGCGTTCGGACGCAGTCCAAAGGAAGCGCTTGCCGAGGTCGAGCGCGCCAAGGGCGCCTGGATCGAAGCCGCGAGAAGCGAGGGGAAGCCAATTCCCGAACCCCGTTACCGCCCCGTGATTTATCAAGCGGCGCGATAGGCTTTGCTAAACGACAACCGATTCCGGTGTTTTAGCAAAGGATTTAGCAAACGAATTTGGAACTGGACTGCCCTCACACTCGTTAGCGGTAGGGGCCTTTCAAACGCAGCACGAGCCCGTTGGAACGAGCCGAACGCTAATCGTCGTGGTCGCGTTCGAGGAACTCCTGACCGTAATTCCAGTACGCCTTCGTTCCCGGAATAAACGGATTGCGGTTTCGCTCTTCGTCCCAGTCGAATGTCCGGGACTTTTCGGTCCGCACTTTGCCTATCAGCAGTTGGGTGATCGTCGCAAGGAGAAACCCGCTCACGCCGATTGCCGCAATCACGAGCAGGCCCGCAAAGAGGTCCTGATGAAGCAACCCGCCGATCACCCACACAGCGGCGATGAGTAAACCGAAGGCGGCTGCGAGCCTTCCCGCGCGGCGGCGAAGGACCGAACGTGATGGAATGAGATAGAACGCCGTTGTCGAATCAGTCATCTGTCGTCCACTCATGCGAACAGTGTACGCTCCAGCACGAAATCAAAGCCACTTGGGCTCTGTTCTCATAATGTTCTGGGTCGGGCGTGATGAGAACCGGGAGGAGCCTTGGCAAGGACGAGGAGATGAATGCGAGACGGCCGATGCAGGCTATCGGTGACTCGATCTCCGTGGGGCAGACGGGCATGGCTATTGACACCGTGTTAAACGCCATACTCCTCGACCCCTTGGCCGCTATCCGGGCAACCCCAAAGTTGCGCACTCGTCTTGTTCATGATTCATGAACGACGTTGATCAGTGAACAAATGCGAGGAACCGCACTCCGTAGGCCCTCGGAGAACCCCTTCACTGAGGAGTTGTTCTTGACCCTCGAACCCGCAACGGGCTAAGCTGGGCCTCTACTTCTTTTATAAGGGGGCTTGGCGTTTGTCTGAAAGCCGTCCCAACTCCGCAACCCGCTCTGGGTTGCGGCACCCACGTGTACCGAGGAGACATGGCAGCAAAATCCAAACAGAAAAAGATCAGTAACGGTGGCAATTTGGGGTTCGAGCAAAAGCTCTGGCAGGCCGCGGATGCGCTGCGCAATAACATGGACGCGGCGGAGTACAAGCACGTTGTCCTCGGTCTGATTTTCCTGAAGTACATCTCCGACGCGTTCGAGGCCAAGCACGCGGAACTCCAAGCCGAGAAGAAAAAAGGCGCCGATCCCGAGGACAAGGACGAGTACCGCGCCGTCAACATCTTCTGGGTGCCAAAGGAAGCGCGCTGGCAGTACCTCAAGTCAATGGCGCCGCAGCCCACCATCGGCAAGCTGGTAGACGACGCCATGAGCGCGATCGAGCGCGACAACCCGTCGCTCAAGGGCGTGCTGCCGAAGGACTTCGCCAGACCGGGGCTCGACAAGCAGCGGCTGGGCCAGATCATCAACCTGGTCAGCGATATCGCGCTCGGCAGCGCCGCGGACCGCGCCAAAGACACGCTCGGCCGTGTGTACGAATACTTCCTCTCCCGCTTTGCCAGCGCCGAAGGTAAGAGCGGCGGCCAGTTCTACACGCCCACGCACGTGGTGCGCGTGCTGGTGGAAATGCTCGCGCCGTACAAGGGCCGCGTGTACGACCCCTGCTGCGGCTCGGGCGGCATGTTCGTGCAATCCGAAAAGTTCATCGAAGCGCACAGCGGCAAACTCGGAGACATCTCCATCTACGGCCAAGAGTCCAACTACACCACGTGGCGATTAGCCAAGATGAACCTCGCGATCCGCGGCATCGACGCGCAGATCGCGCATGGCGATACTTTTCACAACGACAAGCACCCGGACCTCAAGGCCGACTACGTCCTGGCCAATCCGCCGTTCAACGACAGCGACTGGCGCGGCGAATTGCTCAAGGATGACAAGCGCTGGGTCTACGGCACTCCGCCCGCGGGAAACGCCAACTACGCCTGGGTACAACACTTCATTCACCACCTCGCACCCACTGGCCTCGCGGGTTTCGTGCTCGCCAATGGTTCGATGTCATCCAACCAGTCGGGCGAGGGCGAGATCCGCAAGGCCATCATCGAAGCCGATCTGGTGGACTGCATGGTGGCCTTGCCGGGCCAGCTTTTCTATTCGACGCAGATCCCGGTTTGCCTGTGGTTTATCGCGCGCAATAAGCGGAACGGCCGATTCCGCGACCGGCGCGGCGAGACGCTTTTTGTCGATGCTCGGAAGATGGGCACCCTGATCGACCGTGTGCACCGCGAGTTGACGGACGACAACATCGCCAAGATTGCCGGCACTTACCATGCCTGGCGCGGCGACAAAGGCGCAGGCAAGTATGCCGACCTGCCGGGATTCTGCAAAGCCGCGAAGCTGGACGACATCCGCAAGCACGGCCACGTACTCACACCGGGGCGATACGTCGGTGCGGAGGCGCTGGAGGACGACGGCGAACCGTTCGAGGAAAAGATGAAGCGGCTCACTGCGACGCTGCGCCAGCAGCAATCCGAGGCCGCTAAGCTCGATGCCGTCATCGCCGCCAACCTGAAGGCGCTGGGATATGGCGGGTGAGGCAAGGAAAGGTTATGGAGGTTCCCACTATGAGTGCTAGCTGGGCACTGAACTCGACTATTTTTGCAGATCTTGATCTGAAGGGGTTAGTTGGTGGCCAGGGGCTTGGTTTTCATCGGCTCATAGCGCAGGTGGATGTAACCACCCACAGCAAACAACCTGGAGAGGATGTCGCGGTCACGAATATCGGCGGTGAACTGCGGGTACGTGGAAGGAGCGAACCGGAACATGTTGTGGGTTACATGAGGCGACAGGGCCAAGAGGTGCCCCTTGCAACTGGTCAATATACGTATAAGACAAATGTCCCGCTTGAAATTGAATTGGACGCAAGACGCGTCGACGCAATAGAGCGGGTCAGGCTTGGAGGAGATTTATTTTTCAGCCTAAGTCTATTTGGAGTGGCCCATGGTGGCCGCGATAGGATCACACAGCCAGTGCCGGTCACACTTCAATACAGGGCCAATCAAGGCACCTGGATTGAAATACTTGGACAAATGGGCTATCGGAAAACAATTCTCTTGGAAATTCCGGTACTAGAAGACGACGTCAACCCACAGTTTCCGCAGGCAGCGGAGTATCTTCAAACAGCGCAGACGCATATGCTGCGCGGGCATTTCCGGGATGCGGTGGGTGCATGTCGGGATGTCATGGAATCGTTGTCAACAGTTTTGAACGACGATGGAGTCCAACCGCCCGAGGCGATCAAATCGTGGTTCGAGGGCACGCGGGCGATGGGTAAAGAAGAACGGCTTCGGATCGTGCGGAGGGCACTCAAAATATTGACACATCCGGCGCGACATGCGGATGAGGTCTCGACTGCAATTGAGTGGGGGCCGGCTGACGCGAGGGGGGCCATAGTCATGGCGGCGGCTCTGCTCAATGTGGCGGGCGAGAGGAAATGAGCAGGTTCGTGCCCAACTTCGCGTAAAGACTGCATGGTCGCTGACGCACGATGAAGAAGCGATCGCCCGTAACCTGCACGAGTTTGCGTATGGGGAGTGAGTGGCCAGTTAAGACCATAGCCGAGTGCGCATCTGCCGAACCGTATTCAACCCAGATCGGGCCTTTCGGCAAAGCACTGATGGCCGATGAATACACCGAGATCGGAGTACCGGTCCTGCGCGGCGTGAACGTCAATCGTGGCCGTTTTCACGATGACGATTTCGTCTTCATCGACAATAAAACGGCGGATCGACTCAGCAAGTTCGAATCCTTCCCAGGAGACGTTCTTCTGGTCCACAAAGGGACGCTTGGCCAAATCGGGTTAATGCCGACCAAGCGTAAATATCCCCGCTACATCATGGGCAACAGCATGATGCGTGTACGGTGTGATCCGGCGAAGCTCTTGCCTGAATACCTCTACTATTGGCTGTCTTCGCCCGAGGGCCAACACTATCTATTCAGTCGCGTCTCCCAGGTAGGCGTCCCGCAGATACAAACGCCGCTGACTACATTACGGCAAGCCGCTCTACCTGTTCCTCCTCTCCCCGAGCAACGCGCCATCGCCCACATTCTCGGCACGCTGGACGACAAGATCGAGCTGAACCGGCGACTGAATGAGACGCTGGAGGCGATCGCGCGGTCGCTCTTCAAGTCGTGGTTCGTGGACTTCGACCCGGTCCGCGCCAAGGCCGAAGGCCGCGACCCCGGCCTGCCCAAACACATCGCCGACCTGTTCCCTGATTCCTTCGAGGACTCGGAGCTGGGAGAGATTCCGAAGGGATGGGAGGTCGCGAGTTTGGGTGACGTGATTGATCTCGCCTACGGAAAGGCATTGAAGGAGGAGGCTCGGCTAGCCGGACGAGTCCCCGTCTTCGGCTCTAACGGTCAGGTTGGCTGGCACAACGAGAAGTTGGTCGATGGGCCCGGAATTATCGTCGGGCGCAAGGGCAACCCTGGGATCGTAACGTGGGCGTCAACAGATTTCTTCGCCATTGACACCACGTTCTACGTCGTGCCGAAGGCTAAGTGCGACAGTCTCTATTTCCTGTACTACGCGCTCCAAGACCATGGCCTCGCGTCGTTTAGCGCCGACTCGGCCGTCCCCGGCCTCAATCGGAATATGGCCTACATGAGCAGACAACTGGTCCCATCACCTACTGTTCTGCGTGCGTTTGACAGCCACATCCGGCCCCTTTTTCAGCGTTACCATGGCAGCAATGAGCAATCTGGTGCCTTGGCCGCCCTGCGCGCCGCGCTGCTACCGAAGCTCATTTCTGGCGAACTGCGGGTGAAGGAGCGAATCGCCACGGAGGTCTGAAATGGTGCCAACGGTGTCCAAAGAGACTCTAACCAGCTTGGCGATGTTAAAGGTGAACATCGACCAAGGGCAGGACTACCTTGATTACCTGAGGCCCTTCATTCTGCAGGTGCTTGTTGACCACAGACCCGATCCGGTCACTGACCAAGCGGTCCATGATCTCCTCTACTCTCAATTTGGTCTAGAAATTCCTGCGCGTACGGTACAGGTGGTATTGAAGCGCATCTCACGGAAGTACCCGCTGAAACGTCAGGAAGGCATATACCGCATAACGGGTACTCTTCCGAATCCACGCATTGCGCATAAGAAAAGTGAGGCTGAGCGACATATTCAGGCTGTTATATCTGGGCTCATTGAATTCGCCAAAGGCAGAAGCCAACCTATCACGACACCGGGCGAAGGTGTCGCCGCCATCTGCGCCTTCTTATCCGAGTTCAGTATTTCGTGTCTGCAGGCCTACCTGCGCGGCACGACCATACCAACTGCAGCGGGGAAGCGGCAAACCGTCCTTGTGTTGGTCAGCGAGTATGTCCTACATCTACAACGGAACGACCCGGAACGCTTTGAGAGCTTTCTGATCATGGTTCAAGGGCATATGCTTGCGAACGCTTTGCTCTGTCCTGATCTGCAGAACGCACCAAAGACATATAAGGGAGTCACGTTCTATTTTGACACGCCTCTTTTGGTGCAACGCCTTGGACTTGAAGGTCAACCCAAAAAGCTCGCAATCGAAGAACTGATCGGCTTAGTCCGAAATCTCGGAGGAGTTGTTGCCACTTTCTCCCACTCTCGTGAAGAACTGGGTCGTGTTCTTAAGGGCGCGGCCGAACATCTGAATGATCCAGACGGGCGTGGGGCCATTATCATCGAAGCGCGACGGAATGGTACAACGAAGTCCGACCTCCTCCTCTTGGCAGGTGGAGTCGATCAGTTGCTTTCTGACGCTGGCATTGAGGTGGAGGACACGCCCCCATACATAACCGATTTTCAGATCGACGAGGCGGGGTTTGGGGCAATTCTGGAGGACGAGATCACCTACTGGAACCCTCGGGCAAGGGACTTCGACATCAATTCGGTTCGAAGTATTTATGTATTGAGGGCAAACAGGGGAGTGTGTGCCAGACTTAGTTGAGATTTGAGAAGCGGCTCCTGATGTGGTGAACTGGTGTCGCCGAAGACACCGAAACTCACACACAGGAGGAGCCGCAACATGAGGACAGTACCGAAGTTGGTGGG